>JAGWAW010000063.1 GCA_021296165.1 Nitrosopumilaceae archaeon
GCCATGCCGGTACCGTACTCTGACATGCGCATACGGATTTGGATAAAGATCAGAGGGGTGGACCTGACTTGTTACGCGCCCCGCACCTGTTGCCGGCGCCCGCCTCCTCCCAACCTAGGTATGGATCCGGCGGCAGGTCGCATAGCTTTGACAGCAGGGGGGCGTTAAATAGGGGGCGCCCATGTCCCGCATAATGTCGATGCCCGCACCCGAGGCTGCCTCGGCGCCCGCCCGCATGTCGCCGGAGCCCAAGGGCACTCCCCCGCACCGTCCGGCCGGGCGGCGCGTCATATACCTGGCCAACCCGCTCGGTTTTGCGGAGAGCGGCAGGCACGCGCTGGGACGCATACGCGCCGAGCTGGAGGCGCTGGGCGTCAATGTCTGGGAGCCATTTGCCGAGTGCGCCGGCCGGACGCCCCGCGAGATCGGACGGCTCTGCCTGGAGCACATACGGGAGAGCGACGGCGTCTTTGCCGTGGTGAACGGTAATCCGCCGGACGAGGGAGTGATGGTGGAGATAGGGTACGCGTTCGCGCTGGGAAAGCCGGTCTTTCTCTTCCGGGACGATATCAGAACCTGCGCCGACACCCCCGACTATCCGCTGAACCTGATGCTATATGCTGGGTTGCCGGACGAGTGGCGCGACCACTGGTATACGGACATCGGGGAGGTGGCCGACGGCAAGAAGGCTCTGGCCCGGTGGGCCGGTGCGTGAATTACCGTGCTTGGGGGCGGCTGCGCGACACCGGCATGAGCCCGCTCGGGATGCGGACTTGCACCGGGGAGCAGAGGACCCGGAGGGCTTCGATCCCCCGATCTGGCGGTCCGAAGCCGCCCGCACTGTCCGGACTGTGCTACGGGTCCGGATCATCTGATTAATAACCAGCCTAAATACCTGTGGCGTAATGGAACAGGGTCAAGATTCCCTAAAGATATCGCCCAAGGTGGCCGGGGTGGAGTATGCCATCCGGGACATAGTGCTGGCGGCCAAGGAGGCAGAGCGGAGGGGCGTGCGGGTGGATTACTTCAACGTGGGAGATCCTGTCCAGTGCGGATTCCAGCCCCCCTCCAACGTGGTGGAGGAGTACGTGAGGGCGGTGCGGCGCGGCGACAACTACTACGCTCCCTCCGAAGGACTGCCCGAGCTCCGCGAGGCCATAGCCCAGAGGGAGCGCTCCAAGGGACTGCACACCTGCCCCGAGAACGTGGTGGTGACCAACGGCATCTCCGAGGCACTGGACATGGTGACCGCCTCCATCGTTGAGGAGGGCGACGAGGTGCTGCTGCCGGGCCCTTACTACCCACCATACTCCTCGTACGTACGGCTGCACGGCGGCGTCCCCGTGGAGTTCGCCGTGGACCTCTTCGGGGGGAAGCCGGACATGGACGACCTACGCTCGAAGATCACCGACCGGACGGTCGCCATCTGCCTGATAAACCCCAGCAACCCCACCGGCATGGTCTTTGATGCGGCCTCGCTGCGGGATATAGTGGACGTGGCAAACGAGCACGGCCTGTACATAATATGCGACGAGATATACGACCGCATAGTCTTTGACGACGGCTTTGTCGGAATCGGCAGCGTAGCGGGAGACTCGCCGGTCATCCTCCTGAACGGGTTCTCCAAGGTGCACCTGATGACCGGGTGGCGCTTGGGATACGTGGCGTTCACCGACTCGCCCCGCTTGGAGAACATCCGGAGGTACCTGCCCCGTCTGGCCCGCGTGCGGATAGCGACCAATATGCCCGTCCAGTACGCCGCCGTCGAGTCGCTGCGCGGCCCGCAGGGGCACGTGGACGAGTTTGTGGGGGAGCTGCGCCAGCGCCGGGACCTGGTTGTGCGGCGGCTCAACTCCATACCCGGGCTATCCTGCCCGGACGTGCGGGGGGCCTTCTACGTCTTCCCCCGCATACTGGACAACCCATACCCCGACGACTATCAGTTCGTGCTGCGGCTGTTGGAGGAGCAGGGCGTCCTTGTGGTGCACGGCTCCGGATTCGGCCACGCGTACGGCAGCGGGCACTTCCGGATGGTCTTCCTGCCGCCCCCCCAAGTGCTGGAGTCGGCCTTGGACCGCATAGAGCGATTCGTGTCCTAGGACCACTCGGTGATACTCTCTGGCATGATCTCTATGATGCAGTCGGTGTCTCGGTACAGCTCGGCGGCCGACTCGTCCTCCATGGTGTCAAAGTAGCGCAGCAGTATGTCGCGCGCCAGCCCCCCTATGTCTTTCGTGATCAGGCGCGCCCTGCCCCGGGCCATCACCCCGTACAGGGGGGAGCGGATCCCCTCGTCCACGCAGAAGGCCGCCCTCCCGGTGCGGGCTACGTTCTTGGCCTTGGCGGTGCGGGTGTTGGTCCCCACGTACACGGCGCCGTCCCTGTACATGTACCACACCGGCACGACGTGGGGGGAGCCATCGTCGGATACGGTGGCCAGTCGCAGGACCCTCTGCTCGGCCAGAAACTCATGCGGCCGGTCCATGCCTCCTGAACCCCAACACCATCAACATGCCCCCAAAGCAGATCATCCCCAAAGAGACCTTTTCGCTGGTGAACTCGCCGTTCACCATAAAGTCTCCCACAAACTCCACCCCCCATATGGCCACCTGCCGCACCAGAACGATGGCCGCCGTCACCAGAAACAAAGCCCCCACGGCGGTGTACCAATTGCGGCCTCGCCGGTAGTACTCGGGCATCTAGAGTATCTTGATCCCTGGATTTTTAATCTTGTTGCGGATCATGGCATTTAGCAGTATGGGGGTGGATATCTCGGCCATGTATGCCAGGCTGCCACCCCCCAAGTATATGGGCCTCAGCCCCGAGATCTCGCCTATCAGGCCCTTGACAGTGTCGACCGCCCCGGCATCGTCGCCGCAGACGAAGATGTCGTAGTCCAGGTTCCTCTTGGGGTCGGCCAGCTTCTTCTCGGATATGACGTGGAAGGCGGAGACCAGCCGGGAAGGGTCCCTCATGTGGGCTCCTATCAGCTGGTGCGCCGAGCCCCCGCCACCCTCCATGAGGGGTATGAACTCAAAGCCCACCTTGGTCTTCTTCATGGGAACGACCGGCGAGACTACCACACAGGACTCGGGCGCGGCGGACAACACGTCGGGGCAGGTGGAGTCTATGTTCTCGTAGGGTATGGAGAGCAGCAGCACGTCGCTCTCCTGAGCCGCCGACACGTTGTCGGTCCCCCGTACGCTGCCCTGTATCCCGCCGTACGCCTGGGCGGCCTCCTCTTGGTAGGCGGCGGCCGACTCCTCGGCCCTCTGGGCGCTCCGGGACCCCACTATGATGTCGTGGCTGCGGGACCACCTCAGGGCAAAGCCCCTTCCCATGCCGCCGGTACCGCCCACTATCCCTATCCGCACACGGGTCGGGCCGGGTATCTACTTATTATCTCTATAGGAGTGGCAGACAGTTGACGTCGATCACGTTCCTGCGCCACGGCCAAGCCCGCAACAACGTCGAGCGGACTCTTACAGGGAGGAGGCCAGGCGTGCCCCTGACCGAGTACGGCGCAGAGCAGGCCCAGTACGCGGCGCGGCTGCTGGCCAGCATGGACATAGCCGCCATATACTCCAGTCCGGTCCAGAGGACGATGCAGACGGCCCAGATAGTGGCCGAACACAACTCGCTGGATGTCGTGACCGACGACCGCCTCATAGAGATAGACATGGGCGGGTTCACCGGCATGAAGTACGACGACCTGATGGCCAGGCACGGGAACGTCTTCCTGAGGTTCTACCAAGACGATGCCGAGTTCGCCGGGCTGGGCGTGGAGACATTCTCCAGCGTCCGGGCCCGGGTCCGGGAGATGGTGGAGTACGTGCTGGAGAGGCACCGGGGCGAGAATACTGTTCTGGTGACTCACATGGATCCCATAAAGGCGATGCTCTCCACCGTGCTGGCCATCTCACCTGACAGCCTGCACCGCATCATAATAGCAAACGGCTCACTGAACGTCTTTCCGGTGGATGAGGAGGGGCACATCTCACTGGGGACGGTCAACGCCATGGATCCCTCGCGGCTCACTAGGCTGTGGTAGGATGCCAGACCCGCCCGGCTGACGCATACCCGCGTGAAGATTTCCATTCCGCATCTGTAAACTATTAAATAGAATTCAAAATCGACTTCGATTTGGAACATGCGGTACATGCTGGGCGTGGTGGCGTTGATGGTGGTGGTCGCCACCGTGAACCTCTCCTACGCGGCCACCGAGGAGCCCGGCGAGTATCTGGACCGCCGCACCGAGATCTGGAACCTCTTCTTTCGGATGATGGTGGTGGCCTTTACCATAGGCGCCGTGGTCTCTGGCACCCTGATCTGGCTGATATGGCGCTTCCGTGAGTCTCATCCCAAGGCAAAGCCCACCAAATATGAGGGGGTGGACTGGTAGTGGGGGAGCACTCCAACTGGCCCGAATGGGTGTATATCGGAGTGGTGGTGGCGCTGCTCTGCTGGGTGGGCGCCGAGGCTTGGAACGTGGAGCGACTGGTGGAGCACATACCCGAGGATGCGAAGACTATCAAGGTGGTGGGCCAGCAGTGGTTCTGGACGTTCGAGCACGAGGACGGCACAAAGGAGATCGGCGAGCTGCACTTGGAGACGGGCAAGGCGTACCGGTTTGAGATAACCTCCACCGATGTGATACACTCGTTCAACATACACGACTACGTGGTGCTGCTGGATGCGGTGCCAGGCCGCGTGAACACGGTGTGGTTCGCCCCCACCGAGGCGGGCGTATACGACATACAGTGCCGCGAGTACTGTGGGCTCATACACTACAACATGCGTGGGACCCTCTACGTGGAGGATCCGACTTGAAAAGGGTTTTAACCCCTGAGCAGGGAGGGCGGGCGTAACCATGGTCTTGGAACTGCACAAGCCCCGCCCCGTCTGGCAGATAATGTTCTCCACGCACCACACCGACGTCGGCCTGCTGTACCTGATAACGTCGCTGGGCTTCCTGTTTCTGGGCGGCGCGCTGGCGCTGGCAATCCGCGCCGAGCTCTTCTTCCCGGGCTCGCAGATCATAGCCGATTCCATGACGTTCAACCGGATGTTTACGGTGCACGGCACCACGCTGATATTCCTGTTCATACTGCCCTCTGCCTCCGCAGTGGGCAACTACTTTGTCCCCATTATGGTTCGCTACAAGGACATGGCCTACCCCAAGCTGAACGCCATAGCGTTCTGGATGATACCCCCAGGGGGGGCCCTGATATGGCTGGGGTTTGCCGACTTTACCTGGTATGCGACCCCGCCGTACTCGGTGATCAGCGCCCCGGGCCCGGCCGCTGACATGTGGATATTCGGCCTGAAGATACTGGGGGTCTCATCGATACTGGGGGCCATCAACTTTGTCGTTACCATACTAAAGTGCAAGCATCCGGATATGTCCATAGGGCAGGTCCCGTTGTTGGCCTGGTCGTTCCTCTCCTCGTCCCTCATAATACTGGTGGCTCTGCCCACCTTTGCGGCCGCCCTGCTCATGCTGTTGACCGACAGGATGGGCGTCTCGGGCTTCTTCAACCCCGTCATGGGGGGCGATCCCATCGCGTACGCGCATCTGTTCTGGTTCACGTTCCACCCGGAAGTGTACGTGCTGGTCATCCCGGCCATCGGCATGATGTACGAGATCATACCCCGCTTCTCCCGCCGGCCCATCTTCAGCCACTCCTCGGGCGTGGCCGCCTTCGTCATACTGGCTATAGTGGGATTCTCGTCTTGGGCGCACCACATGTACGCCACCGGGATGTCGTTCACCGAAAAGACCGTCTTTATGGTGGGGACGCTGGCCGCCGTTCCGGCCTCGGCGATGCACGTCTTCAACTTTCTGGCCACCATGTGGGGCGGCCGCATCCGCTTCTCCACCCCCATGATGTGGGCCGTGGGGGGAATCGCACTCTTCTTCTCGGCTGGGGCCGGCGGCGTGGTGAACAGCGCCATGCCATTGGACTTTGTGACGCACGACTCGTACTGGGTGGTGGGGCACTTCCACCTGTTCGTGATGGGGACGATAGCGTTCGGCACCATCGGATACGTCTACTACATGTTCCCGTACGTGACGGGCCGCATGTACCACGAGGCTCTGGGCAAGGTGCACTTTGTGCTGGCCATGGTGGGCACGGTGATGGTCTTCTTCACCCAGCACGTGCTGGGGCTCTTCGGGATGCCCCGGCGCATATACGACTACCCGCCCATACCAGAATGGGTGGCGATGAACCAGATAGCCACCATAGGCGCCATGCTCATAGGCATAAGCATGGCGATATGGCTGGGCAACATGATATACAGCTCCGGCAGGGGCCGGGAGGCAAACATGGAGGATCCCTTCGGCTTGGGCGGCAAGTACTACTACCCGCACCAGCAGAAGAACCCCGTGCACTAGGTGATTGTGATGTCAGAGTACGAACCTCTCCGAACCAGCCCCGCAAGGACGGCCAAGATGATGGCCATAATGCTGGGCATATGCATAGTGGGCGGAGCCATATTCTTCGCGCTGTGGGACTATTGGATATCCGAGGAGCCCCCCATAGTGGCCATAATGAACGAGGCCGCCCAGCAGGAGGTGGGCGCCTTCACAGGGAGCATCATACCGGTGGACCTGACGTTTGTGGAGTCGGACGACTTTAGGGACTTTTCGTTCAACGAGCTGCTGGGAGAGCCGGGGGCCAACCCCACCATCACGGCCAGCGTGGGAGACAAGATCGTCTTCGACATAGTCAGCGATGGGATATCCTTCCACGCCCTGGGGGTGACGGCCGAGGAGTCGGGTGTCGCTGGCATATTCCCCGGCTCCGAGGTGGGCACCGCCACCAAGCCCCTCACCAAGGGCCAGTCGGGCACCTCCGAGTTCATACCCCCCGAACCGGGCACCTACTACTACATATGCACGGTCCCGGGCCACCGGGAGCAGGGAATGGTGGGCGAGATAATAGTGACCGAGGCCAGCGCCGAGGCGGCCCCCACCGAGGCCACCGGCGTCACCCGCGAGTTCGCCTTGGACTTTTACGAGTCCGACGACTTCATAACGTTTGCATTTGGCGCCGTGCCGGGCACCGAGGGCGCCAACCCCGAGATCCGGGTGAACGCCGGCGACGAGGTGGCCGTCACAGTCGTCAACCAAGGCATATCGTTCCACTCGTTTGCGGTGGTCAAGGACCCCGATAACCTGAACTCGGTGGTGTGGGACTCGGAGATCGGCTCGGCCACCGCCCCTCTCTCCCGCGGGCAGTCAGGCGATGTGAGATTCGTGGCCGACACGCCGGGCACGTACTTTTACATCTGTACCGTTCCCGGCCACGCCCTGCAGGGCATGCAGGGCACCCTGATAGTGGAGTAGCCCACCAGGCTGGGGATGCTCGGCCAGTGCACCTTCGGCGCAGGCCGCCGCCCTAGCGGGGCGGTCTCTGGGCGCTTACGCAAGCCTTTCCACGAGGCGTTTGCCCGTCCTGGCTGGCATCTAAATGGAGAACGGAGTCCCGCAGCGGTTTGACGTCTGCGTTGGGATGGTGCCGGGATGCCGGATGAGGATCTTACACTGGAGAATATTCACAATCGACAAAAACCCCCGCAGCCAACCAGAATGTTTTAATGTTACACGTATGATACGGTCCCCATG
>JAGWAW010000064.1 GCA_021296165.1 Nitrosopumilaceae archaeon
TGTCCTCGTTTGATATTCCGCTGAACGGATCATCGGATACGTCGGGCCCGGCGGCGGCCGGGGGCTCGGGCTCGGGTTTTGCCGGTTCTAGTTCAGGTTCCGGCGTCCGCTCGGACTCCGGTTCTTGTACGGGCTCCTCTGCATCGGCCGCCGGAGAGATCAACGTGTCCCGAACCCTGGTGGCGAGCTTCTTGTCCACCATCTGCCGTTCGCCGAACAGCATCCCCAAGAAAGACTCTTTCTTGAACGGTTCCAGATCCCCGTACTCTTGACCCACACCCAAAAACAGTATGGGTTTGGATGTGACCTTTACTATGGATAGTGCGGCGCCACCCTTGGCATCCGCATCGCTCTTTGTAAGTATGGAGCAATCGAACCGCGTATACTCGTGGAACTCCTGCGCCTGGCTTACCGCGTCGTTTCCCGCCAGCGAATCCCCCACGAATATCTTGAGATCCGGGCGCACCACCTTCGTTATCTTTTCAATCTGCTGCATCAGGTTGACGCTGGTCTGTATACGGCCTGCCGTGTCCACCAGTACGCAGTTCACCCGGTGCGACTTTGCATACATGGCGGCATCCTTGGCCACCGCTGCCGGATCTGAGTTGTAGTTCTGTGCCACCAGTTTCACTTGAAGCCTCTCCGTATGCTCACGAATCTGTTCTATGGCGCCAGCCCGGAACGTGTCGGCGGCAGCCACCGCCACGGTAAGGTTGTTCTGTTTCAGAAAATGCGCAAACTTTGCCAGGGTGGTGGTCTTGCCCGTTCCGTTTATTCCCAAGAACACCACTATGAACGGATCCCCCCGGGAGTTCTTCTCCCGTATGAGATCCAGTACGTCTAGGCTTCCGGCGCCTTCAAAGAGGGCCGACACCGACTCGGCCAGCGCCTCTCGCACGAACGTGTCAATCTCCTTCTTGTTCACGCTGACACCGGTCAGCTTCTTTTTAAGATCCGAGCAAATGTTCTCGATCACCTCCAAGGCCACATCCGACTGCAGCAGGGACATCTCCATCTCCGATAGGGCATCGTCGATGTCATCCTCCTTCAGCTCCTTCTCGGCAAGCGTTCTTGAGAGGCTCGAGAACGACTTGCGCAGGCTGTCAAACATGTTAGGTATTGGGGGCGGCCTGTGCAGACTTGGCCAGCTCCTCCAACCTCCTCCGTTTCTGCTCCACGCTCCCGACCACCTGGTCGCGCCTAGCCGCCATCTCTTCCAGCGACACCTTCAGCTCCTTTATGCGAATCTCCAGATAGTTTATGGCCGCATCCGGACTCTTCTCGATCACCACGCCTGCGCCCACGTCGACGGGTATGCGCTCTACGGACGGCAGGTGCGCCCTAAGCATGGCGCCCATACCCAGCTGCAGGAGAACCTCGGACTCTTGGCCGTCCCTCAGCGACTTGATGGCCGAGACGGCGGCGGCAGCCTCCTCTACGGCGGCAGCGGCCCTCCGCATGTCCGCGTTCAGCCTGACGGCCATCTCCTCCATCATCTGCGTCTCGGCATACAGCTGCTCGACCTCGCTCATGCCACGCGGAAGCCGGCTGCGGGTTATAAACCATCTATGGCCTGCCGACATGCCCCATGCTCGAGACGCCGATCCGCATACAGCCCTCCTCCCGATGGGGCGAAAAGACATAATGGCGCCGGTCTATCCCGCACGCATGGACGAGTCTGCCCAGGACAGGATAGTGGAGATGGTGCATTCCAGGTTCACCGTCGCGGAGACGATTAGGAGCACCTATGCCATCGAGTTCCGCATAGAGGATGCCGACTACTCCGAGAGGTTCGCAGACCTGGCGCGGGAGCTGGACGGCGGCGTGTACGTGAGCCGACTAGTGAGGCAGGAGGGCGGCATATACGTGATAGTGCAAAAGTTTGCCTCAAATAAGCCCGGTAAAATACTCTCATCCCCCTGGACCCCCCGGATACTCTTCGGCGTAGTGTGTATCTTTGTCGCTGTCGACGGATACTACCGCACGATTTTTGCCAACCAGCTCGCATACGTGGGAGATCCCCTGCAGATGGCCGTCCTGTACACGCTGGCGCTGCTGGGCATACTGGGGGTGCACGAGGCCGGGCATTTGGCGGCGGCCCGCGTACACCGGCTCAAGACCACGTGGCCCTTCTTCATTCCGGGCCTTCCCATTCTAGGCATACCCACCTTCGGGGCCTTCATAAGGTCCAGCGGCCTGACCATAAACCGCAGCATACTCTTTGATGTGGCCATCGCCGGACCGGTGGCAGGCGCCATAGTAGCCGTGACGGTGGCCGTGGCGGGAGCCTGGAGCGCCCCATTCTTGGACACGCAGACCACCGACATGCTCCGGAACCAGAATATACTCTTCGACTTCCAATTAGGCCAGCCGCTGCTGCTGTACGGCGCCCTGGAGGTGTTCGGCAAGAACTCCGGCGGCACAGTGGTCCTCACCCCAGTCCTGTGGGCATCGTGGATCGGCTTTCTGATTACGTTCCTGAACCTGCTGCCCGCCTGGCAGCTGGATGGGGGGCACATGGCCAGGACCATGATGAGGGCAAGGACGCACCAGTACGCCACCTTCGCCAGCATGGCCGTGCTGGTGCTGCTGAACTACTGGGTGATGGCGCTGCTCATACTGGTCCTCAGCATGAGAAATCCCTCGGCCACCCCGCTGGACGACGTCACGCCGCTGCCGCGCAACAGAAAGAGGGCATACATCGGAGTAGTGGTGCTAGCCATCCTCTGCGCCCCCCTCCCCGCCTGGCTCCTGCCGTAGTATGGTACGGCTGGCATCCGGCAGGACTGTGATCTTGCGGCGCGGGTTACTCTTCAGTATGGCATCCAGTGCGCCCTGCGCCCGGCGCGCCAGAGTCACTCCCAGCCGGCCCGCATACATTTCCGGCAGGGCGGTAACCAGCGCTACGTCCGTATCCTGCGTCACCGTCTGGGCGAACAACACAGCCTCCATGCCCTCCACATACTCCGGCGGGCTACGCACCTCCTTCAGGTTACCCTCCGCGTGCCTCAGCAGCGCCTCTGATCCCAGTCCCCCTCCGCATTCGGCCAGCAGGACCGCCTGGCCGCCGGACTTGAGGGCCCCCCACAGCGTCCACAGGGACGGCAGGGAGCGTGCCAGGGTGTCCGGTCCAAACACCCTGCCGGAACTCCCCACCGCAGTTCGGGCTGAGTGGGCGCCCCCGCTGGTGTACGGCCTAGCCAGATTCTGCGCGTCGCAGGCAGACGGGTGGCCGGCATGCAGGCCATACACACCCCCTCGCCCGCCGGCCACCTCTATGGACGACACCTCGAACCGCTCTGCAAACTCCCGAGCCACCAAATATGGCGGCGGATCTGAGCCGGGAACTGGCGCGTCCCCCGCCCGGCACTCGTACGCCTCCAGCATCCTCCGGCTCCCGAACCGTCTCAGCAGCCTGGTACACACCGTCTGGTATCCGAAAAGCCCGTCCGGTTCCACCTCTGCTACGAACACAAGGTTGCTCCCCAGCTCGTCGGCCCCCGCGCCGAACGTTCCTACAACGCTGCCCTCTGGCAGGCCGGTCCCTATGGACGCCCGGGTCGCCCCATCGGCCAGTATTCGGGGGAACGCCGCCGACTTGCCCTCACACATGGCATACAGTCGGGATATCGTGTGCCGCACCGCCGCGGTGTCATGGAGTACGACCAGCACCGTGGAGTCGTCCACCGGCACCCCGGCCAGGATCTCATCCAGCCTCTCCTGCGGGAGAGCTTCGGCATCGCCGCCCAGCGTGTCGCCCAAGTTCTCGGCCCGGATGTCCAGCACCGCGTCCACCGGCCCGTAGTTCAACCATACCTCGGGCATAATGGCAGTGCACAGACGGCTTTCCAATTTGGGTTTTGCGAGGCCTAGAGCGCCGCGGGTATGTGAGCGCGCCGTACAACATGGGCTCCAGATGCAAAAAGTGGATTACGGTAGATTGTCCACACTATCCGACGACTTTTAGTTCACCGGACTTTTTAGGTATGTTCAGCTGCAGCTCATTCCTGAATGTGTTGGTGTATCCACCCTTGATGGAGATCTTGTCGTCGTTCTTTACCTTCTTGATGTCGTCTCCCCACAGGGAGAGTTTGATCCGGTCGCCCTCGGCGTCCACCAGGTATGCGTCGCAAACCTGTGACTCCCCGTATCGGGTGGTCACGGTGCGGGGCTCGGAGATCTCCTTGATCGTGCCCTCAACATCTATGTTGTTTCGCTGGTTCTTCACTTCCTTTATGCTAGCCATGTACAGACCCCTGCGCGACTTGAATATATTCCTTAAGTGGCAGGGTTGAGTACGCACCCACGCGATCCAGGTTCAGATATATATCGCGGACGGGCACCCTACGCCGCAGAGGTATCGAAGCCCGGCCAACCGAGAAGGACTCAAGATCATCGGACGGGAAATCCTTTCCCTCAGGGGTTCGTGGGTTCGAATCCCACCCTCTGCACTCATGCCACAGCCATCCGGACGCGGGACGGGGAATGGTTCGTGACGTCTGCATGCGTGCGCGCGTGCACCTCCTCCCTGAAGTAGAGGTGGCACCTGTAGCACTTCCACGCCAAGACCATGCCGTATCCTGCACCGAATTGGTATAAAATCACGTGCATCAATCATCCATGCGGCAGGTCCGCCGTACGCCCGGACGGCTGCGCCCATTTCCGCGCCTGCAGGCCGCAGACTGGACGCGCACCAGTCGGGTCGGGCGGCGCGGGTCCTACAGTATCGGGCTGCCGCTGGGAACGTCGTCTGGAACCTCCAGCCAGAACGGCTTGTCGTCCACATCGGCGGCCAGAAGCATGGCCTCGGATCTTATCCCCGCAACGGTCCTGGGCTCCAAGTTGGCCAGCACCACGACGGCCCTGCCAACCATCTCCCCGGGCTCATAGTACTGGGCCCCGCCTATTATGACGGTACGGGTTTGGTCACCCAGATCCACCACTCCCCGCATTATGCGGGTCTTGCCCGGTATTGACTCGGCCGACACCACCCGGGCCACCCGCATCTGCAGCCGGGCAAAGTCGCCGTACGACACATATTCCACAGAACGCCTGCCGCATCTACCGCATTATAAGTGGCCGCGAAGGAAGAGTGGCGCCTGCCATTGAAACTGGAGTTAGGGTTCCGGATTTTAGGCAGAACACCCAACGCGGCCACCCCATAGATACCGCAGCGCAATATATGTAATGGCACCGCTCCCGCCCCACCGCATGGTCAGGGTGGAGGCATCCGTGCTGGTGCAGGCGCCTCCCCATACCGTCTGGAAGATAGTCTCGGACCTGGATGCCGAGCCCGCATACTGGAAGGGCACCAAGAGCGTCCGGAACATATCCAGAGACGGTGACACGCTGCGGCGCGAGATAACCATCGCGTTCAGGGACAAGAGGTGTGTTCAGACCGTGCGGCTACATCCACACCACACGATAGAGTTTGAGTTTACCGACGGCATAATCCGGGGAAGTAAGAGGGTGACCATATCAAGCAGCGGAGAGGACACCGCCCTGACGGCCACATGGGACATAAGGTTCACCGGCATGATGAGCATGTTCGGCGGCGCCATAACAGGACACATCCGGAAGGGCACCTTGCAGGCCCTGGAATCTATCAAGATGGACGCGGAGGGGAGGACACCTGATACTTGACATCATACACTACACCTTAGCGGCCACCATGATAGGCGTCGCCGGTGCGTGGCTGGTGCTACTGAGCAGTATGGCGCGCCACGTACGCCTGACACCGCGCCTAGAGATGGGCAGGGAGAATACGGAGACGCCCCTCGTGTCGGTGATACTGCCGGCCCGCAACGAGGAGGCATACATAGGCAGGTGCCTCCGGACCCTCTCAGATCAGGACTACCCCGAGTACGAGGTCGTCACCGTCGACGACTCCTCGGGGGACTCCACCGGCGAGATCATACGAAAGTGCGCCGCAGCCGATCCCCGCATCGTACCGGTGGCGGCGCGGCCCAAGCCCGACGGATGGATGGGAAAGAATTGGGCCTGCATGGAGGGATACGCCAAGGCGAGAGGCCAGCTGCTGCTCTTCACCGACGCGGACACCGCCTTTGCACCCGGCGTAATCTCCGCGGCGGTCCACTGCCTGCTCTCCGACCGGCTGGACGCGCTGACTGCCATCCCCCGCATCCGGGCCAACGACTTTCTTACCAGAGTCACCCTGCCGGTACTCTCGACGTTCCTGCACACGCGGTTCTCGGCCCTCCGGGTGAACGACCCCAAGAAGAAGACCGGGTACTTCTTCGGGAGCTTCTTCATGATGCCCCGGGAAGTGTATGAGGCGGTTGGCACCCACGAGGGCGTGCGCCACGAGATCATAGAGGACGGGGCCCTAGGCAGGAAGGTCAAGGAGGCCGGGTACCGGCTCAAGATGGTGCTGGCCGACGACCACATCGATGCGGTGTGGGCGCGGGACGGCCACACTCTCTGGAACGGCCTCAAGAGACTGATAGTGCCGCTGTACCTCCAGAGCGCCGGCATTACGGCGGGCATCTTGGCCGCCGTCGCGTTCCTGCTGTTCCTGCCCTTCCCGCTGGCGGCATACTCTGCAGTGTGGAACGCAGGCCTGTCGTCCACGGTGCTGGCGGCAGCGTCGTCGTCGGCATCCCTCCTGGCGCTCTGCGGGGCCGCCGCCGAGACGCGCATACTCCGCATCGGACTGCCGCACTGTCTGGCCTGCCCGCTGGGCGGCGCCGTCATAACCGCCGGATTCCTGGTCGGGGCCCTCCGCGCCCGCGGGAGCAACTCGGTATCATGGAGGGGGAGAATGTACACGCTCAGTGACTTCTCCCACAGGTTCATAGACGTGTAGCGGCGCAAGTCCGGAAGATACGGTGCGGGTACCCCCTCCCCCTCTCAACACATTTACAGGACTGCCCCGGTGGCGGGGCGTGGTCAATTCGGGAGCCATGATCGGTGGCGGGGCGGCTGCGCTGGCCGTCGCCATACTGGTGGCCGTGCTGGCCATGCAGGGAATGTCCGTAGAGCCCGCCGCCGAGCCGGTGGTGGAGCCGGCAGCCGAGACGGCACTGGAGGCCGAGTCGGCACATTCCCAGATCAGCCTGGTCGAGATATTCGAGATGTCCGAGGCGGGCGTGGTCCGGATCACCGTCCATAGAAACGAGACGGTCAGCGAACCGGGAAGCATGGGATCCGGCATAGTGTTCAACAAGATGGGCCATATAGTCACCAACGCCCACGTCATAGAGGACGCCATCAGGACCGAGGTGACGTTCCTGGACGGCAGGGC
This sequence comes from Nitrosopumilaceae archaeon, assembly GCA_021296165.1. Taxonomy (GTDB): domain Archaea; phylum Thermoproteota; class Nitrososphaeria; order Nitrososphaerales; family Nitrosopumilaceae; genus VYCS01. Next base: position 7,265 of record JAGWAW010000064.1, read on the forward strand.
CTACAAGGCCGAGATAGTAGGGGCCGATATGCACACGGACCTGGCGGTGGTGAAGGTGGACGCGGATCCCGAACTCCTGATGCCCTTGCAGATTGGCGACTCGGGCACCCTCAGGGTTGGGGAGGATGTGGCGGCCATAGGCAATCCCTTCGGACTGTCCGGCTCGATGACATCCGGAATAGTGAGTCAGCTGGACAGGCGGCTCCCCGTGGAGGAGACGGGTTTCTCCATACCCGACGTGATACAGACCGACGCGGCCATAAACCCCGGCAACTCGGGCGGGCCGCTCCTCAACATGAGGGGCGAGGTCGTCGGCGTGAATACCGCCATAACGACATCCACCGGCCAGTTCGCCGGCGTGGGCTTTGCCATACCCTCCCAGACGGTGGTCAAGATAGTTCCCTCGCTCATAGCCGACGGCGGGTACGACCATCCGTGGATCGGCGTCTCTGGGAGAGACATAGATCCGGCGTTGGCCGACGCGCTGAACCTGACCGACACCCGTGGATTCCTGATAATATTGGTGGTAGACGACAGCCCCGCCTCCAAGGCAGGCCTTATAGGATCCAACCAAACCATACAGCACGACGGCCAGGACTACACCGTGGGCGGAGACATCATAATAGCAGTAGACGACATAGAGGTCCGGAAGATATCAGACATCCTGCTGCACCTGCAGAGGTCAAAAGCCGTGGGGGACGAGATGCGCATACAGCTGCTCCGGGACGGCGGGGTGGTGGATACCGTGCTGGTCCTGGAGAAGCGCCCCGACCGCTTCGATTAAGATATGGCATCCTGGCAGGGTATTACAGCCGACGGTCGGCTGCATGCGGGGGCCTGCCGCCGCAGTCCGAAGCGATACATGTGCGCGTCTTCAGGCACGCCCCATCACTCCCCGCGGGCCGCGGATGCGGCATATGGCATTCAGGATTAAATAGAATGGCGCCGGCGGCTACGCGTTGAGCAGGCTGGCGCTGGACTCCGAGTCCCCCGAACGCACATGCGACGGCGAGCCGTCCGTTGACGACCTCCTCAGGACATACCGGAAGGCCCTGGCCGACCCCGCCGAGCTCTTTGCGGCCGCCACGCGCCTGAGAGACACCCTCAAGGGCAGGACCATCACCTTCTCCAAAAAGGCGTTCTTCAACGTGGTAAACCTGTGCAGCGACACGTGCACGTACTGCACCTACAAGTCCGAGCCCTCCCAGGCCAAACTCTCCATGATGGACACAGACGCGACAGATGCCATGATACGCGCCGCCCGCAGGTGCGGCTGCGTGGAGGCGCTGCTGGTGACCGGCGAGCGGCCCGAGGCCAGATACCCCCAGGCCCGGGACTGGCTCAAACGCGAGGGGTTCTCATCCACTCCCGAATACCTGGCGGACATATCGGAGCGGTGCCTGGATGCGGGGCTCTTTCCCCACACCAACGCCGGAAACCTGAAACCAGCCGAGATGCGGCTGCTGGCCCGGACCAACGCGTCCCTGGGGCTGATGCTGGAGAGCTCCAGCGACCGGTTGGGAGCGGACGGCATGCCCCACCGCCTGGCCCCCAGCAAGATTCCCGCCCGGCGCATCGGCGTTCTGGAGGAGGCCGGAAGGCTGGGCATTCCCATGACCACCGGAATATTGGTGGGTATAGGCGAGACCGCCCGCGAGGCCGTCGAGTCGCTGCTGGCCATAAGGGAGGTGCACCGGAGGCATGGCCACATACAGGAGGTCATACTGCAGAATTTTGCCCCCAAGCTTGACACGGCCATGAGGGGCCATCCGGCGGCCGGCGGGCGCCCGTTCATGGTGCTGGTGGCCCTCGCCAGGGTCATAATGCCGCACATGAACATACAGGTACCGCCCAACCTCTCTCTGCACTCGTACCGCGGCCACATCCGGGCCGGGATAAACGACTGGGGCGGCATCTCCCCGCTGACGCCGGACTACGTCAACCCCGAGCTCCCGTGGCCGGCCATACCGGACGTGGAGGCCGGGTGCCGCGACATGGGGTACCGCCTGGCGTGCAGGTTTCCCGTGTATCCGGAGTTCATGCACATGGCAGACCGGCGCATCACCGACAGGATGGCGGCCGTCTCAGACGGCCACGGGCTGGTGGAGGAGGGGCGTTGGCGCTGACCTCGCGCGTCGACGCCATGTTCCGGGAGGCAGACCCTGCCATAGCGGCCATACTGGAGAGGGCCCTCTCCGGCGGGGAGATAAGCGTGGAGGAAGGCATCAAGATGTACTCGGCCCGAGGCGTATCGTTCCACCTAGCGGGGACGGTCGCCGACGAGATCCGCCGGCGCAAGGTGGGGGACACCGTAACATACGTGGTCAATCGCAACATCAACTTCACCAACGTGTGCATCAAGCAGTGCGGGTTCTGCGCCTTCAGCAGGGACTTTAGGGAGGGGGAGGGATACATCCTGCCCACACCGGAGATAGTCCGAAGGGCCAAGGAGGCCCACCGCCTGGGAGCCACCGAGGTGTGCATACAGGCCGGGCTGCCGCCGGACATGGATCCGGACACCTACGAGAACATATGCCGGGCCATAAAGGGCGAGATGCCCGACATCCACATACACGGGTTCTCTCCAGAAGAGGTGCTGTACGGGGCCCAGAGATCAAAGACCACCATACGCGAGTACCTGGCGCGGCTCAAGGAGGCCGGCGTGGACACCCTGCCGGGCACATCCGCGGAGATACTCGACCAGTCTCTCCGGGACACGATATCCCCCGGGAGGATCACCGTACAGGACTGGAAGGAGGTCATACGGACCGCCCACTCCCTGGGCATAAGGACCACCGCCACCATGATGTTCGGACACATGGAGAGCATACCCCAGCGGGTGCGGCACCTCAAGACCATCTGCGACATCCAGAAGGAGACCGGCGGCTTTACCGAGTTTGTACCGCTGAATTTCATAGCCGAGGAGGCCCCCATGTACCGGCTCGGGCTGCATCCTGCCATCAAGAGCGGTGCAGGCGGCCCAGACATCCTGCTGACGCACGCCATATCCAGGATAATGCTGCACAACATAGACAACCTGCAGATGTCCTGGGTCAAGGAGGGGGACAGGATGTCCCAGCTGCTGCTGATGTGGGGGGCCAACGACTTTGGTGGCACCCTCATAAACGAGAGCATATCGACGGCGGCCGGGGCGCGGCACGGCCAGCTGCTGACGCCGTCCCGCATACGCGCCCTTATACTGGAGGCGGGGCGCCGCCCCGCCGAGCGCACCACCACATATGGCATAAGGCGCCGCTTTGACACGGCGGATGCGGCCGATCCGCTGGACGCGGCGGATCCGGGCGCTTTTGGCTCGTACGCCCAGCTAATCAAGATAGACAGGTTCAGGTACTCCAACCCCCGGGGCTGACGGGGGACAAATCGGATTCTGTCCGTAACGCGCGATCTGGAACCTGCGCGGCCGGCTAGGATGCGCGTCCGGGCGCCGGCTACAAGGAACGGCCGGACGCGGCTTCGCGCCGAACATGCAGCCGGTGCCGCCAGGACACAAACAAAAAATTCAGGTCAGCACAGCCCGATGGCTCCGCAGAGGCTCTGGAATGGTACGGCGCCTTCCCGCTGTTTTGCGGCCGCCGCCTCGTCGGTATACAGCCCGTGCAGGTTGAGCATGGGGTGCGCAATGCTGTTCATTCCCATCGGGGGAACTGCATCGCTGGGGTTTCCCAGCGCGTACGCGTAGGATGGCACCGGGGAGTCTATTATGCCGGCGGCTATCAGACTGTCGTTTAGGCCAAAGGGATCTCCCGCCACAAAGACGGTCGCGGCGCCGCTGTATATGGCGGCATAGTCGTGGTTGACCGCCGCATAAGTGCCCGGCTCATCAAATACTATATCTACGATCATGTTCTGCGAGCCCCCCAGCATCCACGTCTCGGTCGCCTTGGACTGGAGCACGCCGCCCTGGACTACCCTGTCCAGTATCTCTCCCACTATATGGAAGAACAGCGGCTCGTTGCCCTGATTCTCCACGAAGATCCGGACGTGCTGGCCCGTCTCCACGTATAGCGGCTGGGACTGGTACTGCTTTCTGTCAAGCCCGTTCCAGGGCTGTAGCACGAATATGTTGCGGTTCTCGTCGCCGTTGACTGCCCTGTTGAGCACCTCGTTTGGCACGTACCCATATTGCATACCGTTGACCACCGTGGCGGTGGTGTCGTGGTCGAGCATTGCAATCATGTTGTACCCTCCCGCGTCGGTCAGATAGAGCTGGTTGTACTGCAGCTGGAACTCCAGCGCGTCGGGCGGGTATGTTGTCTGCTGTACAGTAACCATGCCGTTTACCACCGCAGTCTTCTCCACCACCAGCTCGTCGTAGCCGTTGAGGGGGTCCACTATTGCTACACCATACATGCCGGAGAGGACGTGCTGGTCCATCGCCGCCAGGTCTACTCCGGAGCAGTGGTACTTGAAGACGCCGGGAACCTCCGCGATATAGCAGTAGGTCCTCGATTCGCCCGGATTTATGGAACCAAAGTTGGCCGACGACATTTGCGACGCATGCATGTCGTTGCCGTGGGGAACGCCCTCGTCCGCCGGTATGGCAAGCGTCATCTTCACCACATCTCCCTGGGTCACCCTGAGGGTCGGTCCGGGCACTTGGCCGCTGAAGGTCATGGCCTGGTACGTCTTGCCACCCATTATGGGCAGCTCTACAGACTGGCCGGTCAGGTTGAACTCCACCACGTTGCGTCCGGTCGTGTCCATGCCACAGCTGGTCTCGGCAAATGCCTCGGACATCACCAGATTGAGCCCCCCCATGGCGCGTACTTGCTCATATATCGAATCGCTGGCGCCTGTTTGGGACTGCACGTAGCTGCCGCTCAACAGTGCTGCGCCCACCACAGAGACCGCCGCGATTGTCAGGAGCATGTGTTTTTTCATTGCGGGGATGGGGGCGGCCATGTATATAATCAGCACGGATGCGTAGTGATGGCCATAAGGTTTGCAAAAAAACCCACAACACATACGCGCATACCGACAACCATCCTTGCCAAAGCTA
>JAGWAW010000001.1:0-29776 GCA_021296165.1 Nitrosopumilaceae archaeon
ATACACCTGTCTGGATAGGCTTTTGGGGGTCAGATTTGAGGCATTTGGATCAATCACCCGTCTTTGCGGGAGGAACCGTATTGTAGCAGCTCACCATCGGGCGTGCGGCCCCGCGCCGTCCACGCGGGCGCCGGGGCTCCCAAGATACCCCGCACAGGAGCCCCAGATCCGGCATGTACTGAAGCTCCCGTTCCCATTAGGATCAGGGGAGCCGAACCCGCTTAAATTCAAATAAAAATATGGTATGTTGTCTAGTCGTTATTGGCGGATCCCAATGGATCCAAGTGCTCGTTTTCTAGTGACTCGAGGAATCCTACTATCTCTTCTCCGCATAACCGTTCGCTTAGTGCTCCCTGGTCATCGGAACATGCCTTAATGGTCTGTTGAACCCAACCCGCATAGACGTTCGGAACCGCAAGGAGGCCCTGTCCGCCCATTCCGGCGTGATCATAGACCCTGTCGTCCGTGTCGGTATCGAACTCCTGTGCGAGGACAACCTTTCCGACAACCCTCGCGTCGAGGGCGTTGCCGTTTCCGTTGGGATCTGGATCAACGACGATCAGGGCATTGGAGAACTTGCTGGATACATATGCCAAGTATCCACCGCCCTCCTTTGCGCCCCACTGCACGCCGTGACAACCAGGATCACATGGAAGGGTCGCGACAATCTCGTCCGTGCGCGTATCAACAACGGTAATTGCCGTGCCGAGTGTGTGCGCCGTGACCACCCATCTGTCGTCCGGGCTGACGGGGGTCTGTATCGGGAGCCCCACTATGCTGCCGGTTCCGGCGATTATATCGATCTGCTTGGTGATGGTATTGGTCTCAAGGTCAATCACCGACAGGTAGTTTCCTAGAAAGTCGGCAGTATAGAACTTTGAGACGTCGCCCATCATGCCGGTTGCAATTGGCGCAATCAGGAGGGTGCTGTCAGGATTGCCCGCGTGTGTGGGGGCAGTAACGGTGCCCTCTTCCAAATCTATGATTGATGCCTTCAGGCCGACAAAGTCGGGGGTTACCATCGTTGAGCCGTCGCTGGAAATCCAGTGGCCGTGCGGGTGCGAGCGCGGGCCGGTGGAGATCTGCTGGATCACCTCCAAGGTGTTAGGATCTACAACCGTAACCTGCTCCTCGCCGTTCATTGCAAGGTAGATGTTGCCCTCGTTGCTGCCTGCGGGCGCAGTCATGACATGCGAGGGGGACTCGCCCACGTACATGTCTTTGATGACGTTGCCGCTTTCGCGCTCAAACGTCACCATCCTCTTGTCGAACCACTGGGTCTGATATATGACCTCGTTCTTGGCATCAGCCCACAAGTTGTGCGGATGGTTCAATCCAAAGTTGGAGTGCAGTCTCTGTGGATCGTTAATGCCTATGTTCGGCAGTGCAAGCTTGCGCTCAATGCTCCAGTCGTCGGCGTTTACCACAGTAATGGTACCTGGCTTGTCCGCGTGCGTGCCCAACAGGTTCTTGCCTATCGTGGCCTCAAACTGCGTATTCACCCAGATCTCGCCGATCCCGCTGACTGACGGAATATCCGCACTAAGGGGCACGGAGCTGTCCAAGCCCAGAGGCAGGATGGTTGATGCAACCGTTCCGGTGTTGGGGTTGGACGGAGCCGTCAGTTCCGCAATGGTGCCCACGGTGTCGCCACCGACTAGGAATATCCACACGTCGTTATTGTTTGTGGTCAGTGGTGCGGGTGGAAGGTTCACATTCCATGTCTCTTGGGTGTAATCCTTCCAGCTGGCTGGGTCGGTGATTGCGTAGAAGGTCTTGAGCAAGGATATCACCACTCCGATCAACGGATCGGCCGGACTTACGGACACCGTTGTCGGGAAGGACGTGCCGGTTCGGGTGAGAACAGTCAGGTTGTCAGAGAGGTCCAACAGCGGAATTGTCGTACCGCCGGCTTCCCTGTTTACGTTGCCCAAGTGAATGTTTGTCGTCGGGTCGTCCACTATGACGGCGCTGAGCATGTACGGGTGTATCTTGCAGACAAACACATACAGGCCTGGCTCATCAAGTGTGGCCGGGAGACCGTTGTCCCCGGTGATGAACGTGGAGCCCCGTATACCCATCTGGGTATCAAAGAGTCCGATGCCGGCCTGCGTCAGTATGCCGTTCCCGCCAAGCGGCCCGTCAGAGGCGGCGGCGGTCGGATATATCAGCAATGTGATGGTGTGCTTTGTCTGAGAGTCCTTCATGCCAAAGAGCACGGTCTGACCCGCCTCTATGACCGCCAAGGAGCGGCCTTCCGAATCGGCAAAGCCAGAAGACAGTATGCCCAGATAGTCTAGCGGGAATCCTGTTCCCTCGTTGGGGTTCGGATTCAATGACGTAAGCAGGGGCTCTGTGGCGTTTTCGCCGACTGTCAGGCTGGATGCGGCTAGGGTGTCGTCAAGGACGTCCGTAAATCCAGAATCCAGCGTCTTCATCCAAAGTCCCGGCTCGTCGCTAAGCGTAAAGACGGCGCCGATCTCTGGCAGTGTATCACTGTCGTCGACCACCATCATCATGCCGGTCATGCCGGCTTCCATGTGCTCAAATACGTGGCAGTGGTACATCCAGCCTTCCGTGCCGGTGTGCTCGTTTCCGTTGTCGCTAGCTTCAATGACGAACGTGTGGCGCTGCAATGGGACAATCTCCTTTACGTCAATGATGTCGGCTGCGCCCCCGGTGGCCTCAATCCAGCGGTGGCCATGAAGATGGAAGGCGTGGGTCTCATCACCCATGCCAATTACGTGGTACCTTACTTTGGCGCCGTCGGTTGCGTAGAGAGGCGGATTGGTCCACAGGGGGGTCTGCCTGATGTCGTCGGTGGTGGCGCTGCCGTCATTGTTTACGTCATTGTCTATCTCCATTCCATAGAAGACGCTTGTGCCCAAGACCTTGGAGGATACCATCCAAAGGACGAACTCCTTCTCTATATCCTCAACCGGAATGGCATCTGCCGTCCCGGTCTGGCCGTTGACAAAGCCGCCAACCATGCCGCTTGCGGGGTTTACGATGACAGTTCCAAACAGTCCTAGGTCCTCGGAGCCGATTTCGTTCTTGCTGAAGGTGTGGTCATGGTATGGCCATGTCCCGGCGGTTCCGGCGCCGACGTCCCATTCGTAGGTCACCGACTCGCCGCAGGTGGCGGCGGATTCGGAGGTGGCCCCGGTAATATGCATACGCTGGTAGCTCGCATCGTCCTGAATTGAGTAGTGGACACCATGGACGTGAATTCCAAGGTATGAGTTCTCGTTTGGTCCGTTGCTGCCGATGACATAGTTGTCCTTGCAGGCCGAATTTTTCAGGTGCAGTGTAACCACATCTCCCTCGGTAAACACCAAGGTTGGCCCGGGGATCGATGGTTTGGTGCTGAACCTGTCGATTACGGATGCGCCGTCAATCTCATATGCTGCGAGCTTGTACGCATACATCTCGTCGGGCATCTTTACCGCCTCCATCCAGATCTCGTGAGAGACCGGGGTGGCGGCTTCTGCAGCGAATGGTATATCAACGCCCTGCTGAGTAGCACTGTTGGTCTGGTCAAAGTTATAAGCAATCACTGGCGCTAAAGCCAGTGAAAGAATAATAGTAGCGATCAGCATTGTTTTAGTCATTGGGGCATCGCACATATTTTCCACTATATACACCCACCGATACAAAGTACCGTACGCGTTTAGGCTCAGCACAAGTATCTGATCGCTTTCACTGACATGTTTGGTACAATTTACATGGTTTGAACATAATATGGCCAGATCATCCTCTACATACACATAAGAGCTGGCAAACGTGTTGTAAAAGCGCTTTTTGTGTATTTTCTGACATAACGCTGAGCCTAGACGCATACGCAGAAACCGGGAATCATATGCTGAGTAACAATGCGCGACATACGCATACCCGAAGTTTTATGTATGACGCGATGAAACGTCCACATACCATGAAATGTTCCATCTGCGGCCGCATATCGGCCAACGGCGACCACGCCGACTGCGCCGAGAGACTCCGCATAGAGCTGGAGGATGAGAACCAGAAGAGGACGGCCGCCGAAAGGACCAGCCTGAACGGCGCCGAGCTGGGAGCCGAGCTCCGTGCCCTGCTGAACCACATGGGGAGCCAGAGGCGCGACTAGGCGCGCCGTACCCGGCAGTCCAGCCAGCCGGCGAGGCGGTCCCGCTCAAACTGCAGCTTTGCCTCCAGGTTGGACCGCGTGGGGTCGCTCAGTTTGGTGGTCGACGCAAAGGCGTCCACCTCTATTATGGAGGCCGTCTCCCGGCCCGACTCGATAAAGCAGCCGCCCCGCCCGTCGAAGGGATCCGGACCGGACCCGCCCGTGATATCGGCCACTATGCAGCCGGCCACCACCGCTCCCTCGCCCTCGGCGAAGACACCCGCCTTGGGTACGGGGGCCTTTCCGGCCGGGAGCGTGGTAATGTCGCCCACCGCGAATATGTTGCGAAAGCGTGTCCGGCCCATCCGGTCTATCCTGATGAACGGGTCGCCTCCGGCCAGCCCTGAGACTACCGGGGGCAGGGTGTGCGGCGGAACGGCCACCAAGAGGTCGAACGCGGCCCCACCCTCCTCAAATTCCAGACCGGCCGGCCCCACCGACACGACCTTGCAGGAGCCGTGGAACCGTATGTTCTCGGCGCGCAGCATCTCCAGCACGCGCCCGCTGACCTCGGGGCCGGCGGCCGGCAGGGTTATGGGCGCCGGGCCGTACACGTCTATATCTATGTGATCGCGCCTGCCCCTCTCCCGGAGCAGCGAGTCCATCAGCAGCGCCGCCTCGTAGGGGGCCGGGGGGCACTTGTAGGGCATTCCGGTTATAGCCACGGCGATACGACCTGACTCCATGTTCAGGAGTCGCTCCCGGATGGACGCCAGATGGCCATGGTCGTACAGGTTGAGCCCGTGCTCGGCCAAGCCCGGAACCCTCTCGGGGGAGAGCCGCGCCCCCAGGGCCACCACCAGATAGTCGTACCTCAGGGAACCAGCGGAGGTCTCCACCATCCTAGATGATGGGTCTATCCGCTCTATCTCGGCCTTCATAAAGTCGATTTCCCGGCCGGCGAGGTTCCCCAGGGGAGCCGCCGACTCCTCGAAGGTGCGCGTTCCCCGGATTATCCACAGCTTGGCAAAGCCCACCATGAACCACTCCCTCCTGTCCACCAGGGTTATCCTCACCCTGCCGGGGGGCAGGGCGTCCCGGATGGCGTTGGCCGCCGACAGCCCGCCGAAGCCGCCGCCCAGCACCACCACGTGGGGTACCGGCACGTCCTAGCGCTCCTGCGCGGTGGGCCGTATCAGTATCTCGTTTACGCTCACGTGTTTTGGCGAGGAGACCGCGTATACGACCGCCTCGGCTATGTCTTCTGACCGCAGGGTCTCCATCTTCTTAGATCCCTCCACGAAGCCCTTCAGGGAGTCGTCAGTTATGGTGTCTGTGAGCTCGGTGGCCACCACCCCCGGCTCTATGCAGGTGACCCGTATACCCTTTCTCGAGCTCAGCTCCTGCCGCAGCCCCTCGCTGAAGGCCGTGACGGCGTGCTTGGTGGCGCAGTAGACGCTCCCGGCCGGAAAGACTATCCGGCCGGCCACCGAGGAGACGTTCACGATATGCCCGGAGCCGGCCCCCAGCATGTGGGGCAGGGCGGCAGCGGTGCAGTACAGGACGCCCTTTATGTTCACGTCTATCATACGATCCCACTCGTCCACGTGCAGGTTCTTCACGAAGCTGAGCGGCATCAGGCCGGCGTTGTTCACCAGCACATCCACGCGGCCCCACCTCTCGGCCGTGTCGTCCACGAATGCCTTGCACTGGTCCTGCTTGGTGACGTCCACCGTATACGAGGCTGCCGTGCCGCCGGCCACCGCTATCTCCGACTCCAGATCCTTAAGCCGTTCGGTCCGCCGGGCCCCCAGCGCCACCCGCATGCCACTCCCGGCCAATGCCAAGGCCGTGGCGCGGCCTATGCCGCTGCTAGCTCCTGTCACCACAGCGACTCTCTCAGACAACGCGGGCCCTCCCCGAACCATTCGTAAATACCTTGTGGACGGGTTTTAGCCGCGGCCAGCGCCAAGACTGTACCCTCGGGAATACGGGCAGGTATCGGGTCCCGGATTCGGCCGTTATGGCCGTATGTACTCGAAGAGATCGTCCCCGCTTATGTCGCCGTCCAGTATCATGGTGAGCAGCACTATGGCCACCCCGCTCAGCTCCTGCTCGTCCACTATACGCATGACATCCTCCACCGTGGCTTCGCCGTCGCCCCGCGCCGCCTCGACCACGCCGGCCAGCGTCCTCAGAAACTCTATGTCCCCGGCGACGCCCAGCTCCTCCAGCCTCTCCCCGAGGCTTACGCCGCAGTCGGCCACGCCTATATCGACCCTGTGCGCGTCAGGTATCGCCACGGTCTCGGACAAGGCAATGATCCGGAGCGCCAGGGAGCAGGTGTCCACTTCCGCGGTGGCCTCGGCCGGTACGGTTATGGTGTCGGTGCCCGCTGCCGTCGCGTTGATCTCGCCGGAGTATACCAGCCCGCCCGTCTCATAACTCAAAAAGTATCGGAGCGTGTCGGTGTTGGAGGTGAACGTCGTGAAGGAGTACGGCTCTTCGGCCACCAGATCTTGGGCCAGCACGCTGGCCACCGTCGGGAAGGCCGGATTAGTAAAGTCAGACCATATCCCTTGGGGGTACGGGTACGACTCGTCCTGGAAGGCTGACAGCACGGCGATGCCGGCCTCGTTGTCGAGGCTGGCCAGCAGGAATGGCCCGTTGTCGACGAATGCGTGTCCGTACTCGTCGATCCAGGATATCGCCGCCCGGTACCTGTCCGCATAGTACTCGGGATCCATGCCCTCCATATGCGCAGGCACGGTCTCCTCCTCCAAGAAGGATGCCAGATACTCCCGCACCAAGGCGACGTCGTCGGGGTCCACCAGCGACAGCCACGGGACGCCATGGGCCTGCGCCTCTGTGTCCGAGAACTCTGCCCGGCCGTCGATCACTATGCGCTCCATGGCGTAGAATATCTCCCAAGGCATACTGACCCAGAACACTCCGGCGTTGGCCAGATCATCGGCGTCGAAGCTCCAGTGGTTTATGTACACCTCCATGGTGTCGTTGCCAGTCTGCCGTACGCCCACCACATCCTCCAAACCGGGCGTCTCTGGGTTGGTGAACTCCGAGTCCCAAGTGACATCATCCTCCCCGGTGATTGTGTCCCACTCGGTCACGAAGTATATCACGTGCAGGACATCGTTGATGTCGGCGGCCTGGCCGTGGTGCCAGTTGCTGAACGTGTAGTTTAGTGTAACCACGGTGGTGGCCGTGGCGTTCTCGCCCGCCTCGACCCACCGCTGCTCGTGCGGATCCCACCGCACCGCATCGGGGGGCACCTCCAAGGAGCCGTCGGGGCCGGCGGTGACCGCCGACCTCTGCACCGCGTGCGGTATCACATCACCGGTGTGCGGGTGCCCCACCGAAGAGGGGATGCCCAGCGGGCCGGCTATGTCCCCGGTGTACACGTCGCCGAACCCAGCCACCGGGTTCCAAGAGGATTGGGTGAGGTGCCTTACGCCCACCCGGATGTGGTCGGAGGGGACCTGCACGTTGGTGAGCGTGAGGCTGTTGGATATTCCGCCCCCTACGTGGTTTATGATCCCGATCGCCTGCTCGCCGGCCACGTACGTGTCTGCCTGCGATACCAAAAAGAGCCGGACCGACTCCTGCAGCCCCAAGACTACGGCCCTGTTGACCAGCTCGGTGCGGTGCTCCCCGTCGGTATACTCCCCCTGATATATGGTCTGCGTGATGCTGTCCAGCTGGGCGTGTTCATAGTTCCAGAACTCGGGGTTGTTACTGCCGGGTAGGTTGCCTGCCCAAGGGGCATAGAAGGCAGCCAGGCTGCTGTCGTCATACTTTGAGTAGCTGCCTCCCCAGCCCTCCGTATACACGTGCCACCCGAGATCGGCGGGGTTTGCGCCATACACCGAGTCGTAGGCCTGCGCCAAGTCTCCGTACGTGCGCTCCACCACAAACCCGACACCCTCCAGAGCCGACGCCAAGGTCTCGCCTATGTCCAGCCGGACGGGGTCGTCGTCGCGCAGGAACATGATGATCTCCACCGGCTCGCCGTTCACGTGCCACACCCCCTCCTCCATGACGGCTCCCGCGCCGGCCATCGCCTTGTCTATTATGGACCGCGCCAAGTCCGGGTCATGCCTGATGACGACTGACTCGGTCGCCTCCAGCGTCCTGACATAGTCGGGGTGGTGGGGCGCAAAGGGCGACACGATTGGGGCGCCATACCCCTCCAGAAGATCGTCCACCATGCGCTCCCGGTCCACCAAGAGGTTGACCGCAAACCTGATCGGGCTCAGCTGGAAGGGGTTGAACCGCTCGCCTTCGGCCGGATTTAGCAGCAGGCCCATGGTTCCGCCAGCGGGCACCTCGTACACCACGATATCCTCCGGGTCGGCCACCAGACGGTGCGGGACGCTCTGGTAGTAGATGTCCAGCGTGCCGTTCCGCACCATCTCCACTGCCTGCTCGGCATCGCCCACCCGCACAAACGTGACTGTATCAGCATAGGGCTGGGCGGCAGCCGAGGCGGCCGCGCTCGCCAAGGCCAACATCAAGAGCGGTAGGACTGCAGCGTGCAACGGGGCGAGACGAGCATGATGGGTATAAAAGTCCACGCATCTAAACTATATTAGATACCGCGTCGCATACCATACCATGAAGCTGGAAAAGTGCTGCTACTGCGGCGACATGACCGATATGCCCTTCCAGTGCAACTACTGCAAGGACTTCTTCTGTCCCGAACACCGGCTCCCCGAGGAACACCGCTGCGTCAAGCTCACCCTCATAAGGGCCAGAAAGTTCGGCGAGAGGAGGGTCATACGCGACGGCGGCACCGGCAAGAAGAGTTTCCTCCGGCGCTTCTTTGGGCGCTAGTAGGGGCTCATATCCGGCGATATGCGGGCGCGCTTGCCCTGGTATATCAGGGCGACGGCCAAGACGAAGAGTACCAAGGCAGTCATCGGAAAGTTCTGCGGGTACGGCAGCACAAACCAGTAGTACACCCCAAAGCCCATACAGACGGCCGCCTGGGTCCACAGCTTTATCCACTTGGGGAGCCGCGCCAGCCTGCTTATGCCCTCGACGGCCAGTATGCCGACCACCGGGTATATGGTATAGTACAGAAAGTCGATCACGTCCACGCCGGTGTGGGACATGCCCCGCATTCGTATGGTCGTAATTTAACCGCCGCGGCCGGGCGGCTAGTCGACCCAGCCTATGCGGACGGCATCGCCCCGGGCCACCAAGGGGCGGGCGTTGTCATATGGTATAGAGCCTATGTACTCCTCCCGGAAGGGCCCGTACTCGTGGTAGTCGGATCCCACAAGCTTGTCCACCTCCTTTAGGAACCTGACGGTCACAGTCCGGTTCTTGTGCATCTCGGCCATGCGCCCCAGCAACAGCGACTTTCCCCGGGCCGCCGCCTCGCCCACCATCTCCATCCGCTCCCGCTTCTCCTCCTCGGCGTCCAAGACGTACTTCTCCTCGTCTAGGAGATTGCCCACGTCGGCGCCCGGAACAAAGCCCTTCTCCAGCCGGGCCTTCAGGAGCATCTCGGCCAGCCGGGCAGCCGTTCCCACCACCGCGTCCCGGATCTCGTTCTCTATGCCGTCAAACTCCTGCCTCCGCAGGTTCCCCACGAACTCGGAGACGCTACTGTATGTGTCCGGATCCATCTCCAAGATGGCATCGCTCTCCAGCTCTCGGAGCACCATTCCGTAGAGCTTCTCCATGCCCAAGTCCGACATATTCTCAATCCTTAAATCATGGCGTTATTTATGTCGGGTGTTAATTGCCCTACAAGTTCAACGGGGGGGATCCCAAGCGCCTAGCTTACACCAACGAAGATGTCTTCGAGATGCTGAAGAGGGACCAGATCCGGTTCATAGACATGCAGTTCACCAGTCTGCCGGGCCGGTTCCACCACACCACCATCTCGGCCAACACCTTCACGCCAGACCAGATGCGCGACGGCCTGCCCAAGCTGGACGGCTCCAGCATAGTTGGTTTTGCCAGCATAGAGGATTCGGACCTCATAATCAGGCCGGACCCCAGCACCTACGCGATAATTCCCTGGCTCACCGAGAACCGCACCGCCCGGCTCCTCTGCGACGTGTACTGGGGAGGGGGCAGGGGCAGGCTCACCCGGGATCCCCGGGGCATAGCCCAGAACGCCGAGAAGTACATCGGCGATCAGGGATACAGCAGCTACTGGGGGCCGGAGGTGGAGTTCTTCGTGTTCGACCGGGTGCACTGGGACGTGCTCACGCCCTACAAGGGCCAGTCCTACTCCATAGAGTCCCGGGAGGCTCCTTGGAGCCAAGAGGGCAACGGATATCCCATGGGGCTCAAGCGGGGCTACTATCCCAGCACGCCGTCGGACACGCTCACGCCGTTCCGGAACGAGTGCGTCAACATACTCAACTCGGACTTTGGGATACTGTGCGACAACCACCACCACGAGGTGGCGACGGCCGGCCAGTGCGAGATAGACATAATGTACGACACGCTGACCAACGCGGCCGACTCGGCGCAGTCCTACAAGTTCATAGTCAGGAACGTGGCCCAGAAGTTCGAGAAGGTGGCCACCATGATGCCCAAGCCCATAGCCATGGACGCCGGGAGCGGCATGCACACCAACGTGAGCCTCTGGAAGGGCGGGGAGAACGCCTTCTTCGACAAGGACGACCCCGACGAGCTGAGCCAGATAGCCAGGTACTTTTGCGGCGGCATAATGGACCACGCCAAGGCCCTCTCGGCCATCTGCAACCCCACCACCAACTCATACCACAGGCTTGTTCCCGGATACGAGGCGCCCGCCTACATAGCGTGGAGCTCCAGCAACCGCTCGGCGATAGTGCGGGTGCCCAAGCACTTCAAGGGGGTGTCGCACGCTAAGCTGAAGCGGCTGGAGTTCCGGGCGCCGGACCCCTCATCAAACCCATACCTGGTCTTTGCCGCCGTGACCGGGGCGGGGATGGACGGCGTCAGAAGGAAGAGCGAACCGGGAGATCCCGTGCAGGAGGACATATTCAAGATGAGTACGGACGAGCGCCGCGACAGGGGCATAGGCATGCTGCCGGCCACCTTGGGCGAGGCGCTGGACGAGCTGGACAGCGACCGCGGCTTCCTCAAGCCCATATTCACCGAAGACGTGATCGACAAGATCGTGGAGCTGGGAAGGAACGACCACCGCGAGATATCCATACGGCCCCACCCCCACGAGTTCTACCTGTACTTCGACGTGTAGGACTGGTGCCGCGGTTGCGCATAGGCCTGCCATATGCATAGACTGCGAATGTGGCGATATCGCGCGGTTCGGGTACGGCCAACCTCGAGGCGTGGCCGGTTGCCGACGGCGCCCAGGTCCAAGTCTGCAGAGTGACCCCCGTTCTGGCTGCGCCCACCCGTTCGGGACGGATCCGAGTATCTGCCTGGCGCAACGTCGGCATGGCAGCCTCCATCGGGGCGCCGGTTTGGGATGCGGGGGGATCTGCCATATGATCATACACCTTCCGTTTGCCCGAATCTATCCGGGAATGCGCGGCGCCCGCGCGTATGCTCCCGGGAGCGGGGGCCGCCCCGCTGCAGCTAGCCCCTCATTCTCAAGCACATCCTCACGGCCTCGGCAGGGGTCGGGGACGGGTCGTGCGGGATACAGAACACGCCGGAGGAGACCGCCCCGTCCAAGTCCCCCATGGTGGCACATCCTTGGCCCCGGACGTACTCTGCAAGTTCGGCCATGCCTTGTGGTCCAGGCCGCTCCCCAAGGTGGAACCTCCATGCCATGTACCGCTCCATGCCCCACCCATCCACGTTCCACCCCGGACGCGGGAATCTTGCGTCGCCGCATACTAGCGCCCGCCGGCCCTCGGCCCGCTTGAGCGCCCCGCTCTTGGTCAGGGAGTTTGCCCTGTTCAGCACGTAGCTGTGGGGGATGTCGCCGCCTGCCAGCGAGTCCACCACATCCCGGAGCGGGCGCCAGCCGCCCCGGACCAGTCGCATTATATTCGAGTCGACGGCGCGCCGCCTCACCACCGCCAGAATCGGGCTCCTGATGCCCGTCTGCTCCTCCATGTACGACAGCCCGTCTAGGAGCGCACCGGGCAGGTCCACCCCTGGATTGTCCCCCTGCAGCCTCGCCTCGTCCAGCACCATCTTCCAGTTGAACTCGCCGTGGTTGTACCCGTCTGGCTGTCCGGAGGCGCCCCGGACCAGTGCGGCCATGTCCTGTATGTCACCCTCCCGTCCAGCCACCGCCTTCAACATGAAGACATGTTCATTTCGGAGCACGCCCACCCTCAGGTTGCCAAATTCCATATGGTCGGCCGAGTCGGCCATGGAATCAGTAAGGGTGATGCCCCCCATCACCGTCTTGGTGAAGATGTCCACTCTGGGCAGGGTGGGATGTTCCAGTATGTCGACCGGGTGCAGGCGCCCGTCGTCTACGGCATGCTCGGCGGGCGCGATGGCCGAATAGCCCATCTTGGCCAAGGCTTTGACGACCGCCGCAAAGTCGGTGTGACCCTTCACAACCATGTCGCAGTCCTTGGTGGACTCCTTCAGTCCCTTCAGCCTCATGTTCTCGCCACCCAGTAGGTATATGCCAACCGGCCCCTCCAGGCCGGCCCCCAGATCCCGTAGCAGCGCCTCGGTGGGAGGTAGCGTCGTATATTCGGCTGGATCCACACCGTACAGGTTCGCTTTTTCGATGAACTCCCCCCAGGGCGCAAACGTTTCGGCGTTCTTTATGGCGGCGCGGTTACGTACGTACGACTCGACATCAAGCCATATGCCGGCAGCGCCGAACCGCGAGGCTGTGCGCCTTACCCTCGTGATGTCCATCATGTCCCGGTGCTTCAGGTAGAACACCACCACCATGGACATCCCGCTTATGTCGCCGTGTTCGGCGGCGGCCAGCAGCGCGTGCACCAGTACGTCGTGGATGTCAACCACATCCTCCTGCACTATGTAGTAATCGCGCATGCCGCCGTACTCTACTCCAAACTCGCCGAACCTGGAGAATGCCGTGAGCTGGCCGCTGCAGGCGGCCCCCGCCGGAACGCGCACCAGTACGCGCCTGGAGTCCCGGTATATGGTGTGGGCGTGTATGTCGGGTTCCGAGACGGCCTTCATGGCCTTTGCCAGATCCACGAGCGAGCCGTCCAGATGTATGGTGCCGCCCATGTTGCGGGCTGCCCCCACCGAGTACAGGTCCCGCGCGGCGCGATATACGGTAGGGACCGAGAGGCCGGTCCGCCCCACGATGTCGGTCACGGTTCCCGGCTCGGCCAGGCTGCAGAAGACCAGCTCGTTGGATCCCCGCAGTATGACCCCCAAGTCGTGCATCTCCGAGGCCCTTTTGAGCAGCAGTGCCACCGCGTCCCTCTGTAACGTCAGGACACCGTCCACACGCCTCACCAGCCCCCTCTCCCTGAGCCTCTTGGCCGCGGCCCTTGCGGCCCGGGGACTAGCCCCCGCCGCGGCCCTTGCGGTCACTCCGGTCCCAACGCCGGCAAGGACCAACAGCAGCAGTTCCAAATCTGCCCTTTTCATCGATTATCATATTTTATCCATAATATATAATAATTAACAATTTTTTGATAATAAAATGCCAATCCGTCCGGCTCCCTTGCCGGGGCCGTGTCCGCCGCCTCTACGGAGACTGGGGACCACGGCATCCCAAACAAACCCCGCAAGGAATGACGGGTGTGCGACTAGCCCGCGCCGTCTCGTATTCGGGGCGTCCTGCATATTGTAGGTTGCCAGGTGTGCGGTGTGGACCACCGTTAAATCGACGGTGTCAAAGTCGTACCAGATCCGTGCTTGGGACAGCGGTACGAATTTGAATAAGGTTGCAAGGACAGACTTGGCCGGATGCCGGTAATTCTGGACCCCTAGGCACGCAGGTTTATTATCCGGCCCCCCACCCCCACAGGGGTTGAGCGCCAAATCCTCGTCCAGGGGGGTGTCGTCCTTTGCGTACATCTACATCATAGCCTTCTTCCTGCTGCTCTCCGGCGTCTTCCAGCCGCTCATAAGCGGGAACGACGGGGACATGCTGGTGGCCGGCGTCTTCGTGCTGCTGCTGGGCCTGCTGGGCGGCATACTGTTGTGGAAGTCGTCGCACGACAGGGACAACCGCGTCGTATACATGGGGCTGGGATTCAGCCTTGTGGCCGGCTCGCTCGCCATGGTTTTTCTGATCGCCTGATCTTGGACTCTCCGGCACTTCCGAACGTCACAGATACCAGCGGCGCCTTGTGTGTCTCCAAGACGCATCCCATACCAAGGACGTATGGAGCAGGTGTAAAACTTGGTGTTAGAGAAGGTCTGGCGTGCCGGCTACATCATGCCGCCCATATCGGGCATGCCACCCATACCGCCGCCCATGCCGGGCATACCGCCCATGCCCCCCATGCCACCCTCACCGCCGGGCGGGGGTGGGGGAGCCTTGGTGGTCGTGATGACGTCGTCTATGCGGAGCAGCATGCAGGCGGCCTCGGCGGCTGCCATTACCACCTGTATCTTCACTGAGAGCGGCTCTATGATCTCGCTGGACTTCATGTCGGACACCTCCGCCTTCATGACGTCGATGCCGGTCCACCTCTCGCCCCGCATCTGGCGGGATCTGAGGGTGGTCAGCGTGTCTATGGGGTCCATGCCGGCATTCTCGGCCAGCGCCAGCGGGATGGCCTCCATGCTGTCGGCAAACTTTTCGGCAGCCAGCTGCTCGCGGCCGTCCAAGGAGTTGGACCAGTTTCGCAGCCCGGTGGAGGCGTAGGTCTCCGGGGCGCCGCCGCCGGCCACTACGGAGGGCCGGAGCATGACATCACGGACGACCATCAGGGCATCGTGTACAGAGCGCTCCACCTCGTCAACTACTCTCTGGGACCCGCCCCGGACCAGCACGCTGACCGACTTGGGGTTGTGGCATCCCTGAACGAAGACCCACTTGTCCTCCTCGACTTTCTTCTCCTCGACCACATCGGCCAAGCCCAGCTGGGTATCGGACAGGTCGTCCAGATTGGTGACGATCTTTGTGCCGGTGGCCTTGGCCAGCTTGGTCAGGTCGCTCTCCTTGATGCGGCGGACGGCGATCACGCCGGCCTTTGCCAGGTAGTGCTGGGCCATGTCGTCTATGCCCTTCTGGCACAGCACGACGTTGGCGCCGCTGGTGATTATCTTGTCCACCATCGACTTGAGCATGCGGTTCTCCTCGTCCAGAAACACCTTGAGTTGCTGGGGGCTGGAGATGTTTATCTTCGCGTCCGTCTCGGTCTTGTTTATCTCCAAGGCCGAGTTTATCAGGGCGATCTTGGCATTGTCGATCTTGCGGGGCATCCCACCATGCACGATCTCCTTGTCCAGCACTATGCCCCGTATGATCTCCGAGTCCTTGATGGAGCCGCCCGCCCTCTTCTCCACCTTGATATCGTCCACATCGACCTTGTAGTCTTCACCATCCAGCTCGGAGACGGCCAGCACCGCGTCCACCACTATCTCGGCCAGCTGGTCTGAGTCGTTGCGCACAAGCTTCGTCTGCATCGCGGTCCGGGCCACCTTCTTGAGGGTGTCGCGGTTGTCGGGCGACGTGCTCTCGGCTATCTCTGCCAGAAACGCTCCGGCCTGCTTGGCAGCCTTCCTGTATGCGTCCACTATTATGGTCGGGTGCACGTCTTGGTTCAGCAGGTCCTCGGCGTTCTCCAGCAGGGCTCCAGCCAGCACCACCGCAGACGTGGTCCCGTCACCCACCTCGTTGTCGGTGGTCTTTGATATCTCCACCAGCATCTTGGCGGCCGGATGCTGCACGTCAATCTCCTTGAGAATGGTTGCCCCATCGTTGGTTATCGTAACATCGCCCAGCGAGTCCACCAGCATCTTGTCCATTCCCCTAGGACCCAAGCTGGTGCGCACTATCTCGGCTATTATCTTGGAGGCGGCGATGTTGTTCTTGTGGGCATCACGGCCCTTGGTCTCGGTGGCGCCGTCCTTGAGTAGGACTACCGGCATCTTTCCCTGTGAGGCCATCTGAACACTCATCACGATTAGGCTTCCAAATGCCCCTTTTATAGGTATGCGATCTGGTTTGGGTACACGTTTAGGCTCACACGTATCTGCGCTTTTACCGGCACATTTGGCATAATTTACATGATTCAAACACAATATGGTGATATTTTGCATGTTTTTTGGCATCATGTTGGCCTAAACGTATATCCGGCCCGTTCACGATCCACGCTGGATCGGCCGCTGGCCAGGCACGGATCCGCCCGCTCCGGCATCCCCGCATCGGTGTTCTTAAATTGGGATGCATGCCGTGACCCCCCATGGCAGAGAGCGGGGACGTGTCCCCCCGGGAGGCATACCATGCAGTCTTCTCAGAGATGAAAAAGCATCACGAGTGGTTTGCCGACTCCATACCCCTCATAGCCAGCGAGAACATACCCAGCCCCGCCGTGCGCGAGGCGATCCTCTCGGACTTTGGCAACAGGTACGCGGAGGGGTGGCCCGGCGAGCGCGTGTACGCGGGCTGCACGTACATAGACCGGGTGGAGACTGACTGCGCCCAGCTGGCCCGCAGGCTGTACAAGGCCGAGTTCGCCGACGTCCGGCCCATATCCGGCGTGGTGGCCAACTTGGTGGTGTACTCGGCCTTTACCCTTCCAGGAGACACCATGATCGCCCCCTCCATACCGGCAGGCGGGCACATATCCCACGGCAAGAGGGAGCACTCGGGGACGGCCGGGCTGGTGCACGGGCTGAATGTGGAGTTCTATCCCTTTGACGCAGAGCGGATGAACATAGACGTGGACAAGACCAAGAAGAAGGTGCAGGAGAGAGCCGAGGCAGGCAAGGCGCCCACGATGGCGATGTTCGGCGGCTCACTCTTCCTCTTTCCCCACCCGCTCCGGGAGCTGGCAGATTTCCTGAAGGGGTACGGCATGCACATCAACTACGATGCTGCCCACGTGGCCGGCCTCATAGCCGGGGGGGCCTTCCAGGATCCGCTCCGGGAGGGCGCCGACACCATGACCATGAGCACCCACAAGACGCTCTTCGGCCCGCAGGGGGGGCTCGTCCTGGGCGGCGCACCCCACGAGGAGTCCATAAAGAAGGCCACCTTTCCGGGCATGACCAGCAGCCACCACATCCACCATATGGCCGCCAAGGCCGTGGCCTTCGCCGAGGCGCTGGAGTTCGGCGAGTCGTACGCCCAGCAGGTGCTGGACAACGCTCGGACCCTAGCCGAGTCACTCAGCGACATGGGCTTTAGGGTGCTGGGCGAGAACGGCGGCTTTACCCGCTCCCACCAGGTGGCCGTAGATGTCCTGAAGTACTCGGACGGCGGCCGCGTCGAGGCCGACTTGGAGAAGGCCAACATCATCGTAAACCGGCAGCTCATACCCGGCGACATCAAGGCCGGGCGCAACTACTTCCATCCGGGGGGCATACGGCTGGGCGTCTCCGAGGTCACCCGCCTAGGCATGAAGAAAGACCAGATGCGCCAGATAGCCGAGATGATAAAACGGGTGGTGATAGACGGCCGGGATCCGGCCGGGATCCGGGCCGCGACGCGGCAGCTGCGCCAAGACTACCAGAAGGTCCGGTACTGCTTCGATGCCGAACTGGGCGCCTACGAGTACGTCAAGCTCCGGTAGCGCCCGCCTCCAGCGCCCGGCGGCCCGCCGGGGTGATGGTGTACACGAACGGCCTCCCGCCCCCCCTCTCCAGGTACCCCTCCTCGGACATTCTCTTGACCATCCGGGCCACGTGCTCCCGGCTCTGGCCCAGCTCCGCCTGTATCTGCCGTGCCGTCCGGGGACCGTCGGCCACGGCCTTGAGCACCACATGCGTCACGCTCTCGACGCGGGCGGGACGCGGGCGGGACGCGGCGGCCAGCATGTCCACGCGGATCCTCAGCCGGGCCAGCTCATTCTCCAGATCCGCCGTATCCGGCCGCCTGCTCACCGCCAATGAGACGGCCAAGCATGCCCCAAAGGCCGCTACACCCATTGCCACCAACCAGTAGTCTATCATGATACCACCTTGTGATATATTGTGATATTACTGTATCGCCCTCTTGTGCTGTGTATCAATATCACTATATCATCACTTACCCATCGCTCTGTCCACTGCTTGCTCCACCACGCTCAAAACCTCCCTGGCGGTTGTATCATCAATATCACTATCAAATATCACACTTATCTGATCCGCAATCGCGCCGGCCGCCCTCATGCTGTCCTTGGGGAGTATGCCCAGCCCATACAGCAGCACCATCGAGTACAGGAGGGCCTCGGTCTTTCGCTTCGCTTGTCCCCTCTGGCGGTAGTAGGCGCCCCGGCTTATGGTACGGGGACCGCCCCCCATACTTGTGATTATTTCAATTTGTCGCTCTGTAAACAGTGACTTTTTGATTATCTGTTTGATTACAATGTTAAAGTTATCCATTCCATACACCCCCGCAGCTATACAAAAGAGTATAACCGGCCCCGGTTTAAAAGCTTTAAAGAGACGTGCCCGGACCCTCCCCGTATGACCGGCAAGACCGAGGAGTACCTGCTGGAGCGGAAGGGTGGGGGGACGATGCTCTTCGTGCTGGTGGACTCGGAGGTGTCCGGGGCCGGGCGGGCCGCGGACCTGGCCCGGAGCGCCGAGTCGGCGGGCGCTGCGGTTATCCTAGTAGGCGGATCCTCGGCCACCGACCAGTTCGAGATGGCCGAGGTGGTACGGGGCATAAAGGGAGCGGTCAGGATACCCGCCGTACTGTTTCCGGGCAACGTGACCGGGGTGGTGCCTGGAGCCGACGCCATCCTGTTCAGCTCGCTACTCAACTCCGAGAACCCCTACTACATATCGCAGGCGCAGGCGCTGGGGGCCCCCAACATTCTCAGGTTTGGACTGGAGCCCCTCCCCACCGCGTATCTGGTGGTGGGCGAGGGCACCTCGGCTTGGTTCGTGGGCTCGGTCCGGGGCATACCCTTCGACAAGCCCAAGATCGCCGCCGCTTACTCGCTGGCGGCCAAGTTCATGGGGATGAGGTTCGTATACCTGGAGGCCGGATCCGGGGCCAAGAACCACGTCACGCCGGAGATGGTGGGAGCCGTCCGGAAGGTCTTTGACGGGTTCCTGATCGTGGGCGGCGGCATTCGCGACGCGGCGGCAGCCGGGGCCCTGGCGGCAGCCGGGGCCGACGCGCTGGTCGTGGGCACGATCACCGAGGGAAAGGACGGCATGGCCAGGCTCGCCGAGATAGCCAGGGCCATCGCCTAGGCAATGGCTTCCTCCCTACTAGACGGTATCCGGATGCCCGATGCGTACCGTGTATACTACGGTTCCATAATGGACATGACTTGGGAGCTGCATGAGGCGGCCTCCCGGGCGAAGGCCTCGCTGGTGGACACCTCCGACCATGTCGAGCCCAAGATAGCGTTGGACCTGGCCGAGCGGGTCGCCAAGATGCACGACGTGGATATAGCCGAGCCCCTCCGCGCCATACTGAAGGAGAAGAACAAGGAGCTGGCCGCCCTAGAGATGGCCAGCAGGATAGCGGGGGGCGCGTACATGGAGCCGAACACCGACGTGGACAAGCGGCTGGACATGGCCGTCCGGGTGGGCCTAGCCATAGTAACCGAAGGGGTCACCATAGCCCCCCTCCAAGGCATAAGCGAGGTGAGGATAGACGCCAACAGGGACGGCTCCCAATACCTCTCTGTCTCCATAGCGGGGCCCATGCGGTCGGCGGGGGGGACGGAGTCGGCCGTCACGATGCTGATAGCAGACCATGTCCGGAGGGTGGCCGGGCTGGACGCGTACCAGGCCGACTCATTCGACGACGAGACCGGCAGGTTCGTGGAGGAGTTGAGAATGTACGAGAGAGATGTCGGAAACTTCCAGTACAGGGTGCTGGATGAGGACGTGGTTCATGTGATATCACACCTCCCCGTGGAGCTGGCCGGGGTGGACACCGACCCCTCCGAGGTTGTGAACCACCGTAACATGCACCGCATCAAGACCAACCGGGTACGGGGAGGGGCCCTCCGGGTGCTCAACGACGGCCTCATCGGGAGGGCCAAGAAGCTCCTCAAGCGCATAGAGATGTACGACCTGAAGGGATGGGAGTGGCTGGGGGACCTTAAGGGCGCCGTTGCCGCCGGGGACGGGGAGGATGCCGCCTCCAAGCGCATGAGGGAGGTGATCGCCGGCAGGTCCGTCCTGTCGGTGTCCGGCAGGCCCGGTGGGTTTCGCCTCAGGTACGGCCGGGCATGCAACACCGGGTTTGCCTCGGTGGGGATGCACCCGGCCCTCTCCGAGATACTCGACCACACCATAGTGGCCGGCACGCAGGTAAAGACTGACATCCCCGGGAAGGGGGGCACCGTGGCGTTTGTGGATTCCATAGAGGCCCCCACCGTCCTGCTGGGCGGGGGGGATGTGGTGCGGGTGCGTGACACGGCCCACGCGGCCCGGCTGCGGGGCAGCATACGCCGCATACTACATCTGGGCGACATCCTGGTGTCATACGGAGACTTTCTGGAGAACAACGCCGCCTTGGTGCCCACCGGATATGTGGAGGAGTACTGGCAGACCGAGTTGGAGGCGGCAGGCCATGCATGGGACGGCCACACCCCCACCCTCTCCGAGGCGCTGGAGATGTCGGAGGAATGGGGCGTGCCCCTGCACCCACGGTACCTGCACTTCTGGGACCTGATAGATGCGGACGGCCTCAGGCTGCTGCGCCATCCCCGCCGGAGCGATGGCGGATCCATATCATACGACATGAAGGCCAAGGGCACGCTGGAGCGGCTGGGCGTGCCCCACACGGTGCGGGACGGGCTGGCCGTACTGGAGGGCGACGAGGCCGCCATATTCCAGAGGATCGTGCTGCATGGTACGCCGCGCGACGCCCCGCCCGTCCGGGCGCTGAGCGCGTCTTCGGGCATAACCATCCGGCCCAAGTTCTCCGTCTCGGTGGGCGTCCGGATAGGCCGCCCCGAGAAGGCCGCCCCCCGCAGTATGAGGCCCCCCATCCACTCCCTCTTTCCGGTGGGCGACAGGGGCGGAGCCACCCGGAACATAATGAAGGCGTCCCGCAGCCCGGACTTTTACACCGACATATCCCTGCGTACCTGCTCCCGGTGCGGCGCGTTCGCGTTCGGGATGAAGTGTGGTGTGTGTGGGGGAAGCACGGCGCTGGACAACCGGTGCCAGTACTGCAGGGTCATCCTGCATGAGAATTTCTGTGAGAGGTGCCAGAAGAGCACCACCGCCCACTCGTACAGGGAGTTTCCGCTCAAGCAGGAGCTGGCCCGGGCACAGGAGAGGGTGGGGCACAGGGCCCAGGAGCCGTTCAAGGGGGTAAAGTCCCTCATAGGCCAAGACAGGGCCGCCGAGCCCTTGGAGAAGGGGCTTCTTCGGCAGGCCCACAACCTGACCGTCTTCAAGGACGGGACCGTCCGGTATGACGCCACCAACGCCACTCTGACGCACTTCCGCCCCTCGTGGATAGGCGCCGAGACGGGCAGACTGCGGGACTTGGGGTACACGCATGACAGACGCGGGAAGGAGCTGCGCGATGGTGACCAGACGGTGGAGCTTATGGTACAAGATGTGATACTCCCCAAGGAGAGCGGGCCGTACTTTGTGGAGGCGGCCAAATACGTGGACGACCTGTTGGAGAGGTTTTATGGTGTGGGGCGCCACTACAACATCAGGGAGCCCTCCCAACTGGTGGGACATTTGGTGGTGGGTCTGGCCCCCCACACCTCGGTGGGTGTGGTGGCCAGGATCGTCGGCTTTGCCAACACCCATGTCTGTTTTGCCACCCCCAACTGGCACTCGGCGAAGAGGCGGGATGCGGACGGGGATGCGGACTCCATAATGCTGCTGGCCGATGCCCTCCTCAACTTTTCAAAAAACTTCCTCTCTGATAAGATCGGAGGCTTGATGGACGCCCCCCTTCTCATACAGCCGGTGGTCATACCGCACGAGGCCCAACCACAGGCCCACAACTTGGAGGTATGTGATTCACTCCCGTTGGAGTTCTTTGTGGAGACCGCCAAGAGTCCAAAGGCCACCGCCATCAAGTGTGTGGAACTGGCCAAAAACAGGCTGGGTACGGAACATGAGTTTTACGGGTACTCATACACCCATTCCACCACATCTTTGGTATCAGCAAGGCCGCGCAGCGCCTATTCCACCCTCAACTCCATGCTGGACAAGCTGGATATGCAGTTGCGGAACGCCGAGATGATTGACGCGGTGGACACCGCCGAGATAGTCACCCAGGTTATATCCACGCATTTGGTGCCGGACATAAAAGGGAACCTGCGCGCCTATGCCCAGCAGAAGATGAGGTGTACGTCCTGTGGTAAGGACTACCGCCGCCCGCCGCTGATAGGCATGTGTACGTGCGGCCACTGCCTGATACCCACCATAACCCGGGCGTCAGTGGAGAAGTACCTCCGGATGGCACAGTGGTTGGTGGACAGGTATGATGTGGGGCCCTACCAAAAAGACAGGATCCTCTCTCTTTCCAAGGAGGTGGAGTTGATCTTTGGGAAGAGTGGTGGGGACCAGACCCTACTTACCGACTATTCGGTATAGCGTTGCGGCCCGCCAGTGCGTACGTCCACTCCCGGCCGGTCTTCATCCGGTGCAGTTTCAT
The DNA here is from genome assembly GCA_021296165.1 of Nitrosopumilaceae archaeon. Lineage (GTDB taxonomy): Archaea > Thermoproteota > Nitrososphaeria > Nitrososphaerales > Nitrosopumilaceae > VYCS01. The sequence continues at coordinate 22,743 of JAGWAW010000001.1, forward strand.
CCTGGATGAGTACCTGGCTAGGTATGTGGATATCACGCTGAGTTTGATGGGTTCATTGTACTCATCCTCATACTTTTCCAGGACCATATTGGAGGTGAAGCCACCATACCCAAAGTACTTCTCCACAACATGCCATATCTTGGCCCCCACCGAGTCGGGCGTGGACGCGCCGCCCCGCCCCTCCAACATGTCCATCATCTCGCACACATGTAGTAGTTTCTCCTTTGAGACGTCCCCCTCCAGTTTGAGGTTGTAGTGGACCCCGTCTCCATCCTCCACATCTATCCGTATCCGCCTTCCCAATATCATACCACCTTCACACCAGAGTATTTGATATCATTCGTCAAGTTTTGTTAACAACGCAGTCTGTTAACTTTCACTCTGTATGATCTACCACATACCACATCTCGTTAACTATCCCCCACACCCTGCCGGAAAAGAAGGTCAGAATTGTAGCGGAGTGGAAATGAAGGGGTCAGAATCGGCCCGTTAACTCTGTTAACCACGGCTGGGAGTGCGGAGTGGAAATGAAGGGGTCAGAATCGGCCTCCGCTGTTGTTTGGCTTGCCCCTCGTTAACAGTTGGTCAACAGAGAGCCCCCCCTATGTTTCCACTCCACCATACATAGAAAAAAATCAAAAGTGTGAATGTGTGTGTATGTGGAGCATACCATCCATAACGTGGTTAAATCATTCCGGAGTGGAAATGATGGTGTGGGGGAATGGATCCGGTAGATGAGTTGATAGCCCAGGCCGAGGCGGGAGTATCCCTCTTTGCGGACCGCGACGTCCTACACCACTCCCACATACCTGACGCCATCCAGCATAGGGACGCCGAGCAGACGCAGGTGACCCAGTCCCTACTACCGATAATACGGGGATCCCGGCCCTCAAACCTTCTGGTGTATGGCAAGCCCGGTACCGGCAAGACGTTGGTGGTGCGCAAGGTAATACTCAAGATACAGGAGGGTGTCAAGAGGCGCAACTTCCCCATCAAACTAGTGTACACCAACTCCAAGGTGGAGACCACATTGTATGGCCTTCTGGTGAGCTTCGGTAGGCAGTTGGGGATGGACGATAAGGAGCTCCCCTGGACTGGGATATCCATCAGCGCACTCTTCACCCGCATACTCTCAAAGATAGAGAGGGACTCCATCAACGTGGTCTTGGTGATAGATGAGATAGACTTTCTGGCCAAGATAGTATCAAAGGGAAGCAAGGACATCCTATACCATGTCACTAGGGCCAACGAGCGGCTCCAGAGCGGCTCCCTTACGTTCGTGGGCATCTCAAACAACCTTACCTTCAAGGATATACTGGACCCCAGAGTTATCAGCAGCCTGAGTGAGGAGGAGATAGTCTTCCCAAACTACACCATAGAGCAGCTCCGGACCATAATCTTGGAGAGAATCAAGGTGGCCTTTAACTCTGGGGTGGTGGAGGAGTCAGCTTCCAACCTCTGCGCTACACTGGCGGGGAGGGAGCACGGTGACGCCCGACGGGCCATAGACCTCATTCGGGTGGCCGGCGAGATCGCCGAGAGGGACCAATCCACATCAGTGATCGGGGATCACGTCCATACGGCCTTTGAGAAGATAGAGGAAGATAAGGAGACCACTGCTATCAAGTCGTACCCCCTGCACGAGAAGCTCGTGCTGGCCGCCGTCATGAGGGCGAACGGCTCCACCACCGGCGGCATATACAACACCTACAAGGGGCTGTGCAAGGGGGTGCGCCAAAAGGAGCTCAGCCAGAGGAGGATAACCCAGATGCTCAGCGAGATAGAGATGTCCGGCCTAATATCCGGCAGGCTGGTCCACCAGGGTATACACGGCAACACCAAAAAATTCAAACTTACAATATCCCCGGATCTGGTCCGCGACACCCTGCGGCAGGATGCCACATTCGAGGAGATGGTATGATACAGACCAGATATCCACCACACTACAGGGCGCCAGAACTAATCCCAAATAGGTCCAAGAGAGAGTTTGGTGGTAGCCCGGGTGTTGGGGCCGCATGGTACCGGGGGTACCAAGGCAGGCTGGCCAGTCATGAAACCAGACCATACGGGAATGGACAACCACATGGAATGACAAAATAGCACACACATCAAAACTGCTTTACAAACAACTTGAAGGTCTTGAGGTTTAGCAGGACGGCCTGACACGGGGTGGGCACCTGGCCCACACTCTCCTGGAATGGGGTCTGGGCCTGCCACGTTCCAGAATTGATCAGTAGGACGCCATTATGGCTGTCAAACTCATTGATATGGACGTGCCCGGCATGAAAGACGTCGGGTATATCGTCTATGACCATCAGGTCCTCCCTCTCGGGGGCTATGGGAGTCTGGCTCCCGTATATAGGGCTCAGGTGCCTGCTCTTCATAATCTTCTTCATGATCTTGGCGGGGTTGTTGTACTCCATCCCCCGGGTCGTCTTTACTATATCGTCGATGCTCTGGCCATGGAACATCAAGACCTTGACCCCGTTTATGCTTACCATGGCCGGGTTTCCCACCATGTAGACGTTCTCCATCCCCCACAACCCCGGACCATCCTCCTTTGGGATGGAGGGTTGGGGAAGGGCCCTGCGGCCGGGGTCATGGTTGCCCGGTGATACGAACACCTTGATGTGGGGAGGTATCAACCTCAGCAACTGGGTCGCCTTCTCGAACTGTTTCTGGGTGGTCTGCTGTACGAGCTCCTTGTCCTGGTCGGCGAATATGCCCACCCCATCCACCACGTCCCCCGCTATCATGACAAACCTTACGCGCCGGGCATACGGGTCGGGGCCGGACAGCCACCGAAAGAATGCCCGCAGCTCGCCCTCCATGAAGAACCTACTCCCTACATGCAGGTCCGACAGGAACGCGGCAAAGGTCTCCGACTCCGACCTGTTGAACTTGTGGCCGGGCACGTCCGGCTGCATTATCTCTGTAAACTCGATCCTCCTGCGGGCATTCACCCTCACCATAACAAACTGGTCCAGAAATAGCTCCCCTACCTCTTCCATCACGTTCTCGTCCATTATGACACCCTCTATCACACCGCTGGTGTCCTCTATGGTGAGCCTAGCCGAATTCTCGTCGACCCGCTTGTCGGCCACCAGACCCCACGCGTAGATCTCCTCATCGGAGCCTACCTTTATGCTGGCGGCGTTCCTCACCTTCCCGGCTACAGGCCTCTCCCGCATCAGCTCCTTCATCTTCTCGAACCGGCTCTGGAAGAGGGAGGTATACCCTTCCACCCCTTCGGGTATGGTGATGCCCGCCGTGCAGTCGAAGAGTATGGTGTGGTCGCTCCGCAGCGAGTCGTCCACGTCCAAGCCCAGATAACCCATCATGTCGTCCAGCCCTATATGGTAGTCCCTGTTGACCGCCTTCTCCCGCACCACATCTCTGATTATCTTGTCCAAATCGCGGGCCTCGACCTCCCGGAGCAGCCCGACCACCCCGGGGTGTATCTGGAACCCCTTCTTAATGGCATAGTCGAGGGCCTGCCGCACGCTCTTCTCCACGTCGTGGTATCTCCCCCGCCCAATAAAACATGATTGCCCCGCTGGGCCGTTCTATGCGCCGGGTCCTGCGTCCTACAGCATCTGAATCTCCAAAGATTTTTACCAAGTCGGGCGGTCGGCTTGTGGATGGCCGGTACGGAGGGGAATGGCGCGCCGCGTACGTTTGGAACGTCGGTGGCCTGCATGGACGGCCGTATACAGGAGCCCCTCCGGGCGTGGATGGCAGAGAGGTTCGGCCTGACATACGTGGACGTGGTGACCCAGCCGGGAATGGACGGGGTGCTGGCCGGCAGCACCAGCTTGGGCGACGCGGAACTGGCCCGAAAGATGGCCGGCATATCGATTAGGGCCCACGGATCCAAGACGGTGGTAGTGTCGGGCCACCACGACTGCGCCGGAAATCCCGTAAGCCGGGAGCGGCATGTGGAGGACATCAAAAAGGCCGTGGATGCGGCCAAGTCCTGGGACGGGATGGACGGCGTCCGGGTAATGGGAGTCTGGGTAAACGGGGACTGGCAGGTAGAGCAGGTGACATAGGACACCCAGCCGGGCGCCGCCGTTCGGGCAGCATCCCTCCCTGACACGCCCCATACCCACACGGTCTTGCGCTCGGAGCCGGTCCGCGCCTGTCTAGGAGGCAGAGCCAGAGGGGTGCCTTTTCGCACCGCCACACAAATACGTCCCCACCAAACACCATACCACATTGAACCGGGCCGTGGCCTTTGGGATTCTCATGCTGGCATTCTCGGCAGTCTTCCAAATGGGCTCCATGTACGAGCATACCGAGGAGGGAGCGCAGGATCTGGTGGACCAGTTTCTGGCGAGCATACGGGGGATAGACGGCTGGGGCATATTCCTGCACAATCTGGCACTGGCGCTCCCCATGTTCATACCCGGGTTCGGGGCGGCTTGGGGGCTCTTCGCCGGCTGGTCCACCGGCTTTACCCTCTCGGCAATAATCACCACAAATCCGGCTCTGGGGGGAGCGCAGCCGCTGGCGCTGCTGTACCTGTCCCCGTTTGGGCTAATGGAGCTGGCCGCGTACTCGCTGGCCTGCTCGCGCAGTCTCCTGCTAGCCATCCGGATGCGCCGCAAGCAGGGACTTCGTCCCGTGTTGAAGGGAACGCTCATTGAGGTCGGCATAGTGGTGGCGCTGCTGCTGGCCGGGGGGCTGGTGGAATACTACATGATCGAGATGGCCCGGGAGGCCGGCCTGCTCATACCGGGATTCTAGCCGCCCGGGAGGCTACCCCGCGCCAACCCACCACATACGGCGCTACTGTCTGCGCCCCAGGATGCCCCGCCACTCCCCAAAACCGCCCTTGTCCTTGACTAGGCTGTCTAGCATGTCGTACGTGACGGCAAACCCGTCCCCCACCATGGTGGCGCCCTTGGCGTACTGGGCCGGATCCTCGACCAGGCCGTCGTCCAGGTCCCGTATCCTCCTGGACTTTATGGTCCGGAGGTGGAGACTCTTGCCGTTCTCCAGCGATATGGTGGCGTCGTCGCTCAGGCCCAGTATGGAGTGACGCTCAAAGAAGCGCACCACGCCGTCCTGTTTCAGGCGTATGTCGCAGTCGTATGTGATCTTGTTGCCGTAAACCAGCACCTCTCTGGCCGAGACTTGGACGTTGTCCTCCATGTTGAGCAGCATCACGACGTCTCCCTCCAACAACACCGTGTCCACCGCGTTCTCCACTATTATGCGGCCCCGGGGCGCGCGCAGCCGGGTGCGGTGCTCCCGCATGGTGTACACGCCCACCCGGCCGTCGGGGTCGTCCACCCTGTACTTCCTCCCGAAGACGTTCCCCACTATGACGTTGCCCGCCTCGGCCGTGACCGACGCCCCGTTATCTATGCGGTACCTATTCTCCAGCGGGTTGACCATCTTAAAGTCCCCCCGCCGCACCACGATGTTGGTGCTAAACTCCTGCGTCCAGGACGGGTTGGATATGCTACCCTGTATTATGACGGGGCCGTCGTACGCGATGCTGCCGGCCATGTAGTTTCCCTTCATGTGCAGGGTCCCGTTGGCCTTTACCTCCATCTCCATCTCCCCCAGAGTCTTTGAGCCGAACATCCGGGTCCCGGTTATGCCGGCGCGGCGCAGGGCCCCGGCCCACTCCTGCGCCTCCTGCATCTCGGCGCTCACCTCCCTTCCTATGATCTCGTTTCTCCGCCTGACCTCCTGGTCGGTATCCCCCGAAAAGACCCGGGAGCTGCGAAGCTTCTCCAAGGGCGTGTCCGGATACTTCTTCCCGACCTTGAGGTCCTCGTACGCCTGCTTTATCCTGATGAACTTGGCGCTCTCGCCGCCCCGGTCCGAGTGGACCTGCAGGGCCAGCCTCCGGAAGGCGTCCCGGATGTCCTTCTGGGTGGACCCCTCCCCTATTCCCAATATGTCGTAGTTGTTCTCCATGCCCGGCTTGGGGGTGTCTGATACCTATACTTTATTGACTCTTTTGGGGTATTGGCAGCCTGCGGCCTACAGCGCCCCGGCGACCGCGCGCGAGACGTCCACCACGCTGGCCGGGCCGGGTACCGTGTTGGCGGCGACCACCCCCTCTACGCCCGCCCCCGCTAGCCGGGCGGCCGCGTCGCCCACCATCAGGGCGTGGGTGCACGCCGCAAAGACGCGCCCACACCCGCACCCCCTCAGGAATCCGGCCGCACTGACGATGCTTCCCCCGGTGCTGATCATGTCGTCCACCAGTATGACGTCCCTCCCCGTGACGTCCGCCCCGTCACTCCGGATGGAGACCTCCCCGGTGGTGCGGTCCCGCTCCTTCTCCAGCGCCAGCCAGCCGGTCCCCATGCTTTCGGCGAAGAGCCTGGCCCTCTCCCGGCCGCCCATGTCCGGGGAGACGGCCAGCGGATCCGTCAGATCCATGCCGGCGAAGTGGGTGGCCAGGTCCGGCACCGCCGAGACGTTCCGTCCCATGTCCCCAAAGTATTCCAGTCCCTTCATGCTGTGCATGTCCACGGTTACCAGCCGGTCGGCGCCGGCCCCGGCGAAGAGCCTTGCCACATGCTTCAGGGTGACCACCTCGCCGGGCAGGAACTCGCGGTCCTGCCGGGCGTATCCCATGTATGGCACCACGGCGACCACGCTCTGGGCGCGCCCGGCGGCCTCCGAGACCAGAAGCAGGGCGCGCAAAAGGTTGGTGTCCACCGGGGGGTGGGTCGACTGCACCACTATGCACCGGTCCGCCGGCGCCCCAGAGAGCGTGACCTTCGACTCGCCGTCAGGGAACGTCCTGACGTTACCGGTTACCAGATCCGCCCCCAGCGCGTCGGCCAGGTTCGGGGCTAGTCCGGTCTGGCTGGCTGCCAGTACGGTGGTGCCGGGCAACGCGCGCGGGCATGGCGCGGCCGGTTATAAACCGCGTGAAGGACGGCTCCTGTGCAAAGCACCCTTTGTTCCCGGGAACACTGTTTCTTAATTCATTGCAGCGGCGGTGGGAAAATCGGCTCCCATGCGGCGGCTTTACTAAGTTATACTCTAATATAAAGTATATT
>JAGWAW010000001.1:29893-30651 GCA_021296165.1 Nitrosopumilaceae archaeon
ACAACCCCGAATGGGAAGGCGAGCTGGAGGAGATGAACCGGGGCAAGGTGGGCAGGCCGTTCAAGTACCCCCATCCTATTCCACTCCATGATGGCGTGTATCGCCCTAGCTAGGGTCATGTGGGGAAAGTCATACCGCAGGTGCAGGGGAAAGCTGACCAGATGCTAGCCGGGCAGGAACATGCCAGACTTTTCCACCATGTGGAAGAGGAGCGGGGCGTCGATGCCGGCGTTTGAGCGGGACCGTACGTTCCGCTCCGCGCCGGGGAGCGCCATACGGCTGGCCGTCGACAGCACCGGGATAAAGAACAGCAATCGTGGGGAATGGATCCGCGTGAAATGGAATGTAAGGCGGGGGTTCTTCAAGATGCACATACTGGTGGATGTGGACACCCGGTGCATACTGGAGTTCTGCCTGACGGACATGAACGGCGGGGACGCGGCGCAACTGCCCGGGCTGATGAGCGGGCTGCTAAAGGAATATGCGGGCGAGGGGGCGACGCTGCCCGAGCCGGTCGCTGATATTGTGATCGACTCCGCGCCAAATGCAGCAGGATGGCCGGACCGCAGCCGGACCCTGATGGACCGCTGGCTGCCCGGCGGGGACGCAGGCGGGGAAGCGGCGGGGGAAGATCCCGACGCGGCCGAGGACGCCGATGAGGATGGGGACTACAACCTAGGGCGCATACGCAGGGCGCTGGAGGAGAGGGGCATCTCCATGGGGCTGTGGGGGGACGGCGCCTACGACGCCCGGTACGT
>JAGWAW010000065.1 GCA_021296165.1 Nitrosopumilaceae archaeon
GTTTAGGCTCAGCGTGATGCCAGAAAATGCACAAAAAGCGCTTTTACAGCACTGGTCTGACAGTTTTTACAGACATACAGAGCATGATCTGGCCATATGATGGTTAAGCCGCGTAAATCGCACCAAACACGCCATGAAAGCCATTAGATACTAGTGCTGAGCCTAAACGTGTACGCCCACACTGGGGAATATTCACAATCAAGGCAGGACCTCAAGTTGCGTAATTTTCTGGCGCCCCCAACGTCTCGTCCGAGGCGGTCATATCCGACCCGGTCAGGTTCGTCGAGATGTACAGGCGGCGCTGGGGGATAGAGACGGCCTTCCGGTGCTACGAGCAGGTGAGGCCCAGGACCAGGTTGCTGCTGTTCTTTCCCATGCCGTTCCACAACGCCTGGATACTGGCGCGCCACCTGTTCTGCAGGGACGGAGGATCCATCACTGGAATAACCCTGAAGATATTCTCCAGATATCTGGAGGTGCTGACCCGGGAGTCTGTCCGGCATACTCCGGCTGACCCCGGCTGACGCACGCCCTCTCCACGGGAAGCCAACCGTCGCGCCGCCCCGCGCATGCCCAGTGCCATACATTGGCGGCCATCATGTCGACATTGTTGCGCCGCCCCGCTTGCCGCCCACCACAGTACGGAACCACTCCCGCGGCCCGTTCTAGGAGGCGGCGGTCCGCGCCATATGCTGGCATAATTGCATCGTGTCCGGGCATACTCCAAGGACACATTTCCATCTACTGGGGTCGGGGCCAGATCTGCCGTTGCCGGGCACACACCACGCCCCGCTATCTGCCATGCTCGCACGCCGCCGCGGCCTTCTAGCATATATGGCACTTGGCGCATTCTCACTCGCATTCGGGCGCGCCGCAGCTCTTGCACGGTGTGTCGCAGCACTCCATCGAGGATATAATTACCGGCCGCAATATTAAATCTGGTACGAGGCCGGCAGGCCTAGCCGGGGGCCAGTTTGCGGAGCAACGCACACAGTGTCGGCCCCACCATCAGGAGAGCGTGCGGTTCCCGCATGGTCACCGGGCATACCCCTGGTTCAAAAGGCGCATTGCAGCATATGGTAGGTCGGCCAACAACCGTACACGTTTAGGCCCAGCACTAGTATCTGATGGCTTTCATGGCGTGTTTGGTGCGATTTACGCGGCTTAACCATCATATGGCCAGATCATGCTCGGTATGTCTGTAAAAACTATCAGACCAGTGCTGTAAAAGAGCTTTTTGTGCATTTTCTGGCATCACGCTGAGCCTAAACGCATACAACACACCCACAGCCACCTTTTTAAAAGGCCGTACATGACGGACAGTATATGGTACAGGCGTACTGCGTCAAGTGTCGCAAGATGGTCGAAATCCAGAATCCGCAGCAGGTGACCCTCAAGAACGGCCGTCCGGCCGTCAAGGGAACCTGCCCGGAGACCGGCATCACCGTCTTCCGCATAGGCAAGCTCTGACATCCCCTCCCCCCCCTTTTTCATCCGGACGGCACGCCCCCGGGCGCGGGGGACGGCACGCCGTCCGGATGTGACCGCGCGACGGTGGCAAAAAAAACTAACTTTTACTTGATTTTCTGCGGCTCTTCCAGGGTGATGCCAACCGCCTCGGCGGCCAGGCCGGCCGTACTCTCGACACCAGCCCACATGCCGACGCTCGCGTTGTACGCGTCGCGAGCCGCCCCGAGCTTCACGCCTAGGCTGGAATACAAGGCGGCGAACTCCCTGATTGACTTGGCCATCTCCTTGGCCGCCTTCCCGATATCCCCGACGCGGTCCGCGTAGCGCCACTCTATCCTCACCCAGTCTAGCATCGACAGGATGGTGGACGGCGTGCCCAGGACGGTCGAGGACTTGGCGGCCTCGGACAGCAGCTCCGGGCGCCTCGACAGCAGCTCGGCCAGGGCGTACTCCGGAAACAGCAGTATCAGCCGCGTGTTCGAGTCGTCGAACAGACCGCGCACCTGCTCGGCAAAGCCGTCCGCGTCTCCCCCGTCTGCCAGCCTGTCAACCGGGACGGCGGCCACGCTGTACTCGCGGTCGCCGGACAGCTTCAACAGATAGCCGCCGTCGGTCTGCTCGTAGTGCGTTCCGCGCGACAACCCGGACAGATCCAGCACGCTCTCCAGCCCCAGTTCAGGGTGGCGCGCCCGCGCTATATCCAGCAGCTGCGCCAGCCGGTCGGCAGCCTCTATCAGCCGGTCGGCGGGCGCGGCCAGCTGGTTGTCGCCGGTCTCGAGCTTGGCCATTACCCCCTCAAGCTTTGTCATGATGTCCGCGGCGCCCACCTCGGGACGGTTCTCCGCCACATGCGGGGCGGCAGATGCGTTGGCTTTTTGTCTTTTTTCCTGCTTAGCAGGTCCATGGTATGGTGCACCCAACACTGTTTCTTAATTCATTGTAGCCGCGGTGGGAAAATCAGATCCCATGCGGCGGCTTTACTAAACTATACTCTAATATAAAGTATATTTTTAATTAATATTTGAAATTCAAGACATATATAGCTCGATCCTTTCTCATATATCGCATTGCGATGCAAAGCACGGGCTGACGTGTGACGAGAACAACACCAAGTACGAGGCCATCAGCGCGGCCGAGATCCCCCGGTACAACCCCGAATGGGAAGGCGATCTGGAGGAGATAAACCGGGGCAAGGTGGGCAGGCCGTTCAAGTACGCCCACCCCATTCCATTCCATGATGGCGTGCATCGCCATAGCCAGGGTCGTGTGGGGAAATTCGTACCGCAGGTGCAGGGGAAAGCTGACCAGATGCTGGCCGGGCGAGGACATACCAGACTTTTCCACCATATGGAAGAGGATCAGGGCGTCGATGCCGGCATTCGAGCGGAACCATACGTTCCGCCCCGAGCCGGGGAGCGCCATACGGCTGGCCGTCGACAGCACCAGGATAAAGAACAGCAACAGGGTGGAGTGGAACCGCGTGAAATGGAACGTCAAGAGGGGGTTCTTCAAGATGCATATACTGGTGGATGTGGACACCCGGCGCATACTGGAGTTCTGCCTGACGGACATGAACGGTGGGAACGCGGCGCAGCTGCCCGGGATGCTATGCGGGCCGGGTCTGCCCGGCCGCTGCAACGGACCCATAAGGGACGCCATCGAATTATGAAACTGGCTAACGCTTCAAATAAGTATAAAAAGCGTATCCAAAGTGCATAATCAGAATGCCCGCCCGCAAGCCCTCCTCGCGCAAGATCCGACTCAACAAAAAGACAAGGCAGGCCTCGCCCGTCCCCACTTGGGTCATCCTCAAGACAAAGAGGCGCGTGAGGACGAATCCCAAGCGCCGGTCATGGAGGGTAGGCTACACCGAGGTGGGATAGTTGGTTGGGGAAAACATACACACTATCAACTTGGGCAAGGTGACGCTATCCCAGAGCCAGCACCGAGCAGTGCGCGCCATCAACATGATCCGGGAATATGTACAGAAGCACAAGAACACGCCCAGCGTGAAGATAGACCAAGAGCTGGCCCACATGATATGGGCCAGGGGAGTGAGGCGACCCCCCCGCAAGGTGACCGTTGAGCTCATAGACGATGGTGGTGAGATACTGGTGGTGCCATACTCGGAGTCCGTAATTGAGGAAGCTCCCCCGCTCAAGGAGGATGCATCAAAGGCGATTGATGCGGAAGAGACGGCCATTGAAGACACAAGTACGGTCGCTCCCACAGGAGCACTGCCCGGCGAGGTCTCCGACTCGGTACCAGAGCCCCCGAAGTCTCAGGAGCCCCAAGACCCGGCCGCCGAGCATGTCAAAACCGGCGAGCAGGATCAGGAAGAGTCGCCCAAACCTGCCAAAAGTGAGTAGAACCCCCACATCCAACCATGCCATCTGTAGGCCGTCCGCACCTACTCCAGCTGGTACAGCCCCAGATCCGCATTGACCGAACGCTCCGGCTCCTCCCAGTCCAGGGTGCGGTCCCCGGGTATAACGGACAGCGGATCATACCCCTCAAACTTTGCCAGCGCATCGGTGGCCGAAACCAGCACAACACCGGAGCGGCTAGACGCCCCGGTTACCACCGCCACCGGAGCATCTGTGATTCCCCGGGTCAGCCTGGATACCGACTCCACCACTCCCACCGGAACGCTTCCGGACATGTACAGCACCGAATGCTTGACTGAGTGCGGCGGAGCCGTACCATACAGCATCTTGATCGAGTCGCGCATCGATTTGTCCACATCCCGGCTCTCCGGCCCGGCCGAGACCACGCAGTCGCCGGCCAAGGTGGCCCTGCCCAACGAACCCATTATGCCGGCCAAGGCCCCGTTGCCGGCCTCATAGCACGAGTCAACGCTCAGGTCCGGGTTGCACTCCAGTATCGAGTCGTTGTCCAATATTACGGTCGAGTGGGAGTCCTTCCGAATACGCGCCAGTGCGATGCCGGCCTGAAAGAGACGATCCTCCTCGTACCCGAACGGCATCACGACAAAGGACGCAAGATGCCGTCCGGCAAACGCTCCTGAGACCATCGGGGCCAAGGCAGCCCCTGTTCGGCCGGCCAGGTTGGCCACCAACAGTACCGTGTCAAACCCATTTGACACGCTCTCCAGATCCTTCAGGGCCGGCTGCGCCGCCCCCCGGATGTGATGCACCGACGGGTTTGCCGGCGCGCCGCACTTGATGTGTATAAACCGGTGCCCGGGGACACGATCTGACTCATCGGCAGAGACCACGACGCATTCCAGACGCAGTGTGCGGGCGGCCTCGGCGGCCAAGCGGGATCCCACTCCACCGATGCCCACCACCAGTCCGTCTCTGTCCACATGGATGGCACACCCCCCGTGCATAAAAGGTCGCATAGTCTAAAAAAAGTGACCGAATACCGAAAAGCCTAATCCAGCACGCCCGACATGCCGTGTTCGGTGGCCCCCGTCACCAAGACGCGGCGCCTGCCCGGCTGCACTTCGTCGGGCACGTGCACGGGTCGATATGCAGGACTGCGGCCCCGTGCCCCACTGGGGACGGACTCGGCAAAGAGGACGTCGCCACGCCATCCGATCCACTCCCGGTTGGACTCCAGCGATATGCGGGTGGTGAGATCGTGTATGATGCGGCTCCTCCGTTTTATGGTGGCCACGTCCAACTGCTCCATGCCAGCGGCCTCTGTACCGGGCCGCGCCGAGTACCGGGAGATGTTGGTTATGTCCGGGCGCACATCCCGTATCAGGGAGACTGTCTCCTCAAACTCCTCGTCGGTCTCGGAAGGGAATCCGGTTATCACGTCGGTGGATATGGTAAAGCGGGGAAACTCCTCCCGGAACCGCCTCACCACGTCCCGGAACGTCCCGGCGGTGTGGCCACGCCTCATGGCCGCCAGCACCCGGTCGCTGCCGCTCTGGACGGGCACGTGCAGGAACTTGTACACCTTCGGGGAGCGGTATGATAACACCAGTCTGTCCCGTATGCGGGGCATGTACATCGGGTTCATCATACCCACCCGCACCACAAAGTCGCCGGGTACGCCCGTCACAGTGTCCAGCAGGGTTGGCAGGTCCGTACCCACATCCAGGCCGTAGCACCCGTTGTCGGTGCTGCTCAGCCACACCTCTTTGCACCCGTCCGCTACGTCCCGGCGCACCTGGCGGACTATGTCGCCGGGCCGGTAGCTGGACACATCCCCCTTGGCCAGCTTCGTCTGGCAGAACGAGCACTCGCTCATGCACCCGCTGGCTATTTGCACTATGGATATGGAACGGTTCAGCCGCACCCGGGGCAGGTCCGGCTTGGATGCCTCGCCGTCCAGCGCCACCGCCCTTGAGCCGTTCAGGGCGGAGTCCACCATTCGCAGGGCGCTCCCCAAGGAGCCGGGGCCCATCAGGCTGGCGTTGCCCGCGAACCTCTCGACAGTCTCCCGTTCGGCCTTAGGCATACAGCCGGCCACCACCAAGGGCTTCCTTCCCATGGACTTTATCCTGTGTATCATACGGTCGGCGGTGGCATCCTTGACCGAGCAGGTCACCAATACTCCCGCATCCGATTCGGACTCGCTTCGGGCCAGTGTGTGGCCGCCGTTGAGCAGTATTCCAGATATCATCTCCGAGTCCGAGTAGCTGGCCGAGCAGCCGTGCGCCTCCACGTATATGCGCGCCATGGCCCTAGGAGAGCAGCGAGTCCACCTCGTCGGCGGTAAGCAGCCCCGACGACACCGCCAAGTCTCGGATGCTCCGTCCGCTGGAGAGCGACTCCTTGTATAGTTGGGCGGATCTCTGGTAGCCTATCTTGGGCGCCAGCAACGTCACTATAACCGGGCTACGGGCCATGGTATCGCGCATTCGCTCTCCGTTGGCGGTCAGACCGTCTATGAGGTTGGCGCCGAACACGGGCAGGAACCCGGCCAGCATATCGGCAGACTCCAGCATGCACTTGAGCATGCCCGGCAGCATTACGTTCAGCTCGAACTGTCCGGCCTGGGCGGCCAGCGCCACGGCCGTGTCGTTTCCCATTATGTTATAGCACACCATATTCATGCACTCGGCCAGCGAGGGGTTCACCTTGCCCGGCATTATGGAGGAGCCGGCGTGTACCGCCGGAATGCCCAGCTCCGAGAGCCCGGCCACCGGTCCTGATGCCATGAGTCGTATGTCGTTGGATATCTTGCTCAGTTCCACGGCGAGGCTGCGGACGGCGGCCGACACCGCTGCTAGGGCAAACCTGCTCTGCAGGCCGTGCTGCATATCCAACTCCGGCACCAAAGGCAGGCCCGATATGCTTGCCAGCTCCGACACCGCCGCCTTCCGGTATCCGGCCGGGGTGTTTGCCCCGCTGCCCACAGCCGTGCCACCCAAGGCGACCGGATACAACCCGGCCAACGAGGACTTGAGTAGCGCCGAGCACTTGGATACGGCCGTGCGGTACGCGGCGAATTCGCTGCCCAGCGTGACCGGCAGCGCGTCCATCAGATGCGTCCTGCCGATCTTCCGGAACTGTTCGAACTCTTGGGCCTTCCGGTCCAGCGACTCTGCCAAGGAGTCCACGGCCGGGACCACTCGGCCCATGCCGAACAGCACAGCCATGTGCATCGCCGTCGGGTAGGTGTCGTTGCTGGACTGGGACATGTTAACATGATCGTTGGGGTGTATGTACGAATACTCGCCCAAGCTGCGGCCCGTGGAGACCAAGGCCGCGTTGGCTATCACCTCGTTGACGTTCATGTTGAAGGCCGTCCCGGCCCCCGAGTTTATCATATCAACGGCAAACCACTCCACAAGCCGGCCGGACAGTACGCTGTCACACGCCGACACGATGTGTCCTCCCCGTTCGTCGTCCAGAACCCCTGTACCCATGTTGGCCACCGCCGCCGACCTTTTTATCATGACGAATGCCCGGATCAGATCCGGGTGTGCCGGGCGCCCGGTCACCCTGTACTGCTCCAGCGCCCTAGTCGTGAACGGCCCGTAGTACGCGTCGGCCCGGACCCGCACCTCCCCCAGCGAGTCCTCGTCAAGGCGAAACTCCATGGAGATACGCCAAGCCGCCGTTATTTGAGTCTGAGGTGCACCGGGGCTGGATGGGGACGTAATGGCGCCACCTTTGATGTCAGTTGCTGATGTCCACATCCGAGGCTCGACCGACCGTACCGTCGGCGGGGGATCGGCGCGGAGCACCCGTACATTAGAGGTGAAGTTCCGCATCATGGAGTGATGTCGGGTGTCTTGGGCACCATGCGGCAGCTGCGGCATTCCGGAACGGCGTCGGCCGCCCGTCGGCGCCACACGTCTACGCCGGCAACCCCGGTGGGCGTCCTGCATACCGCACTTTTCCAGAATTTTCGGAGATCCACGGCGCACATACTGCGGGACGCCGAGGACATCTGCATATCACACCCCAAGACACCCCACTACAGGGAGATGTACCGCTCCCTCAAGATGATATTCCACAGGGCAAAGGG
>JAGWAW010000066.1:0-3257 GCA_021296165.1 Nitrosopumilaceae archaeon
GGTCTGGGGGATGTGGAGGGATCTATATCTTTCGGTTTGCCGTCAGTTTTTGCATTCTTTATGACCATCACTATGCGCTCCTTGGGCTGGTATGGCGCGTATGTGCGCCGCTCGGGGCCGTCCAGCGCCGCCTCGTGAACCGCCCTGTTGTATATGGCCCGGCAGACCTCCACATATTTGTCGTAGTCGGCCGCGAACTGCGCGTCCATTCGTATCTGCAGAATATACGTTATGGTGTGGTGCGTGGGCGGTTCCATAACTATGAAGTCCGGCATGGGGACCGTATCATACGTGTAACATTAAAACGTTCTGGTTGGCTGCGGGGGTTTTGTCGATTGTGAATATTCTCCCTTGTACATCACGCCGGGCCGCGGGTTTAGTTCGGTGGTCGCTGCAAGGGCTAGAGGGGGCGCGAGTATGGCGGTGATGCCTGCAGGTCGAGGCGCGTCAAGAGGATCATAAAGCAGTATGGGATGGAGGGGCGCAGATCGTATCTACACGTCGACCTTCGGATCCTGCAGGATTGTATCATACACGCCGACCATCTTGGGGCAGGATGACGAGCGGCGCACCAAAATGGACTAGATGTGGAGGCTGGCTGGGCTGCACGGCGGGGAGGTCCACATCTCGGACTGGTACTGCGTCTTTGCCTCCGCGTCATGGTGGAATGGACTGGAATGGCGTGGCGCATCGGCGGCAATTCCTGCTGCGTGGTCGAGTTACACGTACGGCGCCGGTGAATCTTCCACAAGAGTTACGGGCAGGTGACGCCGCACACCGCCATCAACTACCGGTTCGCATACCGCCACGGTTCGTCGCGCTCACATTTACAGCATCCGCATACCGGCCCGGCTCATGGCCATCCGCTGGGGGCCGCCCGCCATGCACGTTGGGTCCCCCCGTGTCCGTACTTCTGTGCTCTGCAATGGCGCAGCTCGCCGGATGCACCAACCGGCCACCGCCGTACTATTGGTCCACCGTTCCCCACACCGTATACTACTCTCTGCTATGGGTCTGCCCGAGGCGCCGACCCATACAGGACAGATCCCACGCTCGCCGAATGGCTCTCGCCGCGGCGCCACACGTGAAGATTTCAAAAACATCTTCAAAACACAGATCGCATTAGAGGGGATCTGCCCACGCCGTCTCAAAGGGAAAATTCCACCTGCCACTTTCTGCATCGTGACTTTCCTTAATATTGGATGGTCTGCCCCGATCCTCCATGGTTGCCGAGGACCATTTCATCCAGACCATAGTCGGAGTGGGAATCCTGCTCTTCGCCTCCAAGCTGATGGCAGAACTCTTCCTGAGGTTCAAACTTCCCATAGTGCTGGGGGAGCTCATAGCGGGCATGATAATAGGGCCGTTCGCTCTGGGCGCATATATCATAGGCCCCGACGGCGCCCCGCTGTTACAGCTGACTTCGGAGATCCGGGTGCTGGGGGAGATCGGCGCCATAGTGATACTCTTCATGGCGGGCTTGGAGATGACACCAAAGGAGTTCATCCGCGGGGGCAAGGCCTCGTTTACTGTGGGCACGCTGGGGGTGGTGGTGCCGTTCTTCGTGGGGCTGCTGGTCTTCCAATTCTTCGGGTTTGACACGTTCCAGTCCATGCTGATCGCAACTGCGCTTACGGCCACCAGTATCGCCATATCAATACAGGTGCTCAACGAGTTCGGAAAGCTCAAGACACCGGAGGCCCGCCTGATCATAGGCGCCGCGGTGGTGGACGACATCCTGGCAATCGCCGTGCTCTCGGTGGTGACGTCCATAGGGGGCGGCGACATATCCACCGTGTCTCCTCAGGATGTAATGATCACCGTACTGCAGGTGCTGGGGATCTTTGGCGCCATGCTGCTGGTCTCTGTGCTGGTCATGCCCCGGGTGATGAACCAGAAGCTCTGGAAGGGCAAGGGCAGCGTGGAGGCGGTGGCCACCGCGTCGTTCTTCGGGGCCGCTGCGCTGGCCGGCACCTTGGGCCTCTCACCCATAGTGGGGGCCTTTGCAGTGGGCATGGCCCTCTCGACCACCCGGACGTTCAAGCAGGTGGAGCAATTTATCGACAAGATAGGCCTGATATTCGCCCCGCTCTTCTTTGGGATAGTGGGCGCGCAGGTGGATTTCAGAGCGGTGGATCTCAACGTACTCATGCTCAGCGGGGTGATAGTGGTAGTGGCCATAGCCACCAAGCTCTTCGGGTGCGGGCTGCCGGCCATGCTGTTCCTCAAGAGCCGGGCCCGGGGTATGCGGGTCGGCATCGGCATGATATCCCGCGGCGAGGTGGGGCTGATAGTGGCCGGCGTCGGTGTCACGACCGGCTCGCTGATGCCCGAGGTTTACTCCACGATCATAATAATGGTGGCCGTGACCACCATCATCACGCCCATCTGGCTGAAGATAGAGTACAAAAAAGAGATGAGAGGATCCAAAAGGGGCGCGCCAGGCGGCGCGGCCCGGGGCGCACCAAGCTAGGTACAAATCGACCAAATTCCCTCGCATGCGGCCCGGCACGCCGGATTTTGGCAGTACCACCGGGCCGGTGCGCCGTAAGGTGGCGTTTGTCGGGGGATTCGTGCTGCAGCGCTCCATCTGAACGCTCCCTGTAGCATGGGCCGCGCCTGGGCGGCGGATCCGGTATTTGGCACGCCTTGTGAGGCATGCTCCACATGAGCAGGGCAGCATCCTGATGTTTGCTACGCAATATCTACAGAATAATCCTCCAAAAGACTTGGAAGCCATTAGTTGGTTGGAGGGTATGGCATCAAACGTGCAAAAATTGGAGCAGTGTTTTGGAGAATACCCTGTCCTGCGGCGCGTTCCAGCGAGTGTCGTGGCGTCCGGATCTGCAGGTCATGTAGCGCATACAATGTCCGGGACTTTAGCTACTCCTAATTCCGAATGCACATTTTCGTGCGCTTGCCATACTCAGAAAATCCTTCCGGCATGCCACAAATCTAAAATACTAGCATATATTTCCACGAACTATGAGTGAAAGCACAATACCGGTACGCGAGGAGATTGAGAGCATAAAGACAGAGCTGAGCAGGATCAGGGAATTGATAGCGGCGATGCCGAAGCGGCGCACGCAAGCCAAAAAGGCAGACGCTGAAGCCGAGACGGCACCCGCCCCCAAGAGGCGCGGTCGCCCGCCCAAGGATCCCGATGCACCGCCCAAGAGGCGCGGCAGGCCCCCCAAGAGTGCAGCCACTGCAGCCGAGACGGCACCCGCCCCCAAGAGGCGCGGTCGCCCACCCAA
>JAGWAW010000066.1:3352-13336 GCA_021296165.1 Nitrosopumilaceae archaeon
CGAGACGGCACCCGCCCCCAAGAGGCGCGGTCGCCCACCCAAGGATCCCGATGCACCGCCCAAGCGGCGCGGCAGGCCCAGGAAAAATCAAGTATAGTACCGCCAGGGATCCAGCATCCTCGGATCTGTTTTTTTGATACAAAAACACCCAAGTGCGCAGACGTTGCCGTCTTTTAGCCCGGTCTGGAGTTGCTTGGCAGGCGGGCAGTGCGCCGCGCGTTCGGCGTAGAGGCGCGCTGCCGACGCCCGGGAAATGAACGCGCCACTCGTGCCATTTACACCTCCGGCGCCGCCGGGCAGGTTTTGGGCAAAAATGGTGCAGGGCGCGCAGCAGCAGTTTCGGGCTTGGAGGCGGTGTTGCGCGTGTTATAGTGCGCCCCGGAGAGGACGACTAGATCAAAAACACGAGCACCACCGTTTTTTTCGGCGCCGCACAACGTCGGTGTCTTGCGGCTGGCCCCGCCTTGGGTTTCGATATGTTGGCGATCAGTGTCTGTGGCCTGCTATTTTTCCGGCCGGTTTTTTTAGACGTTCAAGTCTCCGAAAAATTCCGGGCCGGAGAGCAGCCGCGCGCAGCCATTGTAGGTTCCTGCCGTAGCGGGACGGGTTTTTACCTTGGCCATTTTGGGCTACCGGCGCCATTCTAAAACGCCCGCCTTGCGCCAAGGTAGCCGTTCGGGACAGGGCATGGGGGGTGGCGCGGGCATTTGCGCGGCGGGGCCACAAAGATACGATATTCTCTTCCCATCTGGGGCGGCGCCGGCCAGAAAAGTGTCGTAGTTTAGTGGCCGCCAACATGCGCGGCGGCACGCCGCATGATGTCGTGCAGCCTAGGATGCGCGCCAAAAACCCCAAAAAAAAAATTCCGCGGGGCGGCTCCGGGGCGGCGCCAAGGGGGCCGTCCCGCCATGAATTTTAAAGCCCGGACGAGGACCAGAAGCCATGATGCATCAGGGGGGAGGTGATATGGTGGACGCGTGCGGCGAGATTGCCCGGAGACTACTGTCGGCGGAGGGGCCCACCGCCGAGGACGCCCGCCGCATAGTAAAGTCGGTATGCGCCCGGCGGGCCCTGGAGCGGCTTCCCGGAAAGCAGGAGATACTGGCGGCGGCCGGTCCGGAGGGGTACGGGCGCCTCCGCTCCATACTGCTCAAGAAACCCGCCAAGACCGGCTCCGGCGTGGCGGTAGTGGCCCTCATGCCGAAACCTTACGCGTGCCCCCACGGGCGGTGCACGTACTGCCCCGGAGGGGTGGAGTCCAACACACCCAACAGCTACACAGGCGCCGAGCCGGCCGCCCAGAGCGCCATACGCCACGGGTACGATCCGGTCCGCCAGATAACCACCAAGCTGGACCATCTGGTGGCATACGGGCACAGCCCCGCCAAGCTGGAGCTGGTCATAGTGGGTGGCACGTTCATGTTCATGCCCGCTCCGTACCGGGAGTGGTTTGCAAAGTCGTGCTACGACGCGCTGAACGGCGCCACGTCAGAGACGCTGGAGGCTGCCCAGCGACTCAACGAGCGGGCGGCCGTCCGCAACGTGGGGTTTACCGTCGAGACCAAGCCCGACTACTGCCGGGAGGGCCACGTGGACACGATGCTGCGGTACGGGGTGACCCGGGTGGAGATCGGGGTGCAGAGCCTGCAGGAGCGGGTATACCGCACGGTTAACCGGGGGCACACCTTCGGGGATGTGGTGGAGTCGTTCCGGGCTGCCCGGGACGCGGGCCTCAAGATAGTGGCGCACATGATGCCGGGACTTCCCACGGCGACCCCCGACGAGGACAAGGAGGATCTCGCCCGCCTATTTGGCGATGAGCGCCTCCGGCCCGACATGCTGAAGATATACCCGTGTCTGGTGCTGCGGGACACCCCACTGTACGAGATGTACAGGGCCGGGGAGTACCGACCGTACGACACCGGTACGATGCTGGACGTACTGGCCACCGCCAAGGCGGCGTTCCCCGAGTGGGTGCGGGTGATGCGGGTGCAGAGGGAGATACCCCCCGCGGACATAGTGGCAGGCCCCCGGTACGGCAACCTGCGACAGATGGTGCACAAGGAGATGTCGCGGCGCCGCACCAGGTGCCACTGCATCCGGTGCCGGGAGCCACGGGGACCTCCCTCCGGGCTGGAGCAGAGACGCGCCGACTATGCGGCCTCGGGGGGATATGAGACCTTCATATCATACGTGGACGGGAGCGGCCGCATATACGGATTCATACGGCTCCGTATGCCCGGAAAGGGGGCGGGCCCCGGGGAGGGGGCGGCTCTGGTGCGGGAGCTGCACGTGTATGGTCGGGCCCTGGGGCTGGGGGAGCGCGGCGGCGTACAGCACTCGGGGCTGGGGAAGCGACTGCTGGCCGAGGCCGAACGCGTGGCGCGCCAGGAACACGGCGCCAGCCGCGTCTTGGTAACCAGCGCCGTGGGCACCCGGGAGTACTACCGCGCGTCGGGGTATTCGTTATATGGGCCGTACATGGCAAAGACGCTGTAGGATGGCCCAGATAGGCAGGGGAACCTGGATAGACAAGCTGGCCGCCGAGATGGTGGATAGGGAGGAGCGGCTGGGCCGAGACCTGGGTATGATGCGGGTGGAGAGCGGACTGGGGGCGTCGGGCATACCCCACATAGGGAGCCTGGGGGATGCGGTACGGTCGTACGGCGTAAAGCTGGCCTTGGAGGACATGGGGTACAACTCGGAGCTGCTGGCCTACTCGGACGACATGGACGGCCTGCGCAGGGTGCCCGAGGGGCTTCCGGCCGACGCTGCCGCCAGGCTGCCCGAGCACATGGCAAGGCCCGTCTCGCTCATACCGGATCCGTTCGGCTGCTGCGACTCCTACGGCTCGCACATGAGTGGCATACTGCTGGACGGGCTGGACCGCCTGGGGGTGAGGTACGAGTTCCGGCGGGCATACGACGCGTACCGGGAGGGTTTGCTGGCCGGCCAGACCCACGCCATACTGGTGCGGGCAGAGCTCATAGGCCGCATGATACTGGATATGGTGGGCCAGGACAAGTACACCCACACGCTGCCGTACTTTGCCGTGTGCGGGGAGTGCCAGAGGCTATACACCACCAACTCGTACCGGTACGACCCCGAGTCCCGACTCGTTCACTACGAGTGCGGCGACATAACGCTGGGAGGGGCAGCCGTGCCCGGCTGCGGCCACCGGGGAACCGTCTGCATAGACGGGGGACTGGGGAAGCTGGCCTGGAAGGTGGAGTTTGCTGCCCGGTGGAGCGCCTTTGATGTGAGGTTTGAGGCGTACGGCAAGGACATAATGGACTCGGTGGCGGTCAACGACCGCGTATCCGAGGAGATACTGGACAGGCCGCCGCCGCACCATGCCCGGTACGAGATGTTTCTGGACCGCGGCGGCAGGAAGATATCAAAGTCGTCGGGGAACGTGGTGACCGCGCAGGACTGGCTGGGGGTGGGGAGCGCCCAGTCGCTGCTGATGCTGCTCTACAAGAGGATCCGGGGAGCCCGGCACTTGGGCATAGAGGACGTGCCGGCCCTGATGCGCGAGTATGACGAGCTGGAGGACGTATACTTCGGAAGGGTCCGCCCCGACAACGCCGAGAAGGCCGTCCGGCAGAAGGGCCTGTACCAGTACGCCAACCTGCTGCGGCCGCCCGAGAGGGCCCCCGTCCACGTAAATTATGCCCTGCTGGTGGAGCTGGCCGGGGTGTTCAGGGATGACCGCCCCGCACACATTGTGCGGCGGCTGGTGCGGTACAACATACTGCCAGACGAGCAGGCAGCCGACGGGCGGGTGCTCGGCCTCATACAGATGGCCGGCCGGTTCGCCGACACGTACGGGGGGGTGCAGCGGGAGCGGGTGGATGCGGACCCCGACTCCCGGCGGGCCATCGGGATGCTGGCCGACAGCCTGCGCCGGTCCACGGATGTAGACCCCCAGAGTGCCGTCTTCGAGGCGGCCCGGGCATCGGGCGTGCGCCCGCGCGACCTGTTCACCATGCTGTACCGGATAATACTGGGCGCCAGCCGGGGCCCCAGGCTGGGCCCACTCATATCGGACATGGGCCCCGAGAGGGTGGCCGCCATGCTGGAGGAGTATGCGTAGTGGCACACAGAGAGCACAACAGGCGGGGGAGTGGATACTTTGCCCTCATAATATTGGGGGCGTTGCTGCTGTTTGTGGCCCCCGGCACGTACCCCACGGCGCCCGATCTGGGAGTGGCCGCCCTGATCGGGGGCTTGGCGGTGGGGGGACTGGGCTTTTACATGCGCTTTGTTAAAAACAGATTAAGATAACCCGGCCATACCATATCTATGGGCATATTCAAGCGGAGATCAGACGACTACACAGAGCGGGATCTGCACCGGAATCTGGCCGAGGAGGTCTCCGCCCTGCAGGACCGGATGCGGGAGAAGGAGGCCGAGCTGAACGAGGCCGAAGGTCGGCTCCGGGACGTCCGCTCCGAGTACGACCATACCGTGTCTGACTTGATGAGGATAAAGAAGGAGATCAACGACAAGAGGGGGGAGCAGGAGAGGCTGGAGCGCATGAGCGGGGGTATCCGGGTGCAGATTGAGGAGGGGCGGCGCGCCCTCCGGGACAGCCACAAGGATATGGATCTGGCCCGCAGGACCGCCGCAGACCTAAAGCGCATCACCGCGGAGCTGGAGGCAAAGTCCTCCCAGCGCGACCGGGCCGGTGCGGATCTGGCGAGGGCGCAACGCCGGCTGGACGAGATCAACGCGGAGCTGGAGAAGCAGGAGCGGCGACGGGCCGACATGCAGCGGGATGCCGAGCTGGAGGCGCAGCAGGACCTGTCCGAGGACCTGGCCGCCTCCAAGTCGCGGCTGGCCGCCTCCGAGGCCGAGCGGAAGAGGCTTGCCGCCCAGCTGGACGCCCACGTCCAGATGGTGCAGAACCTGGAGCAGAGGCTGGCCGCCGCCGAGGAGCGGCTGCGGGAGCCGGTCCGGCGGCCGCCGGACAGGGGGGTGATGGAGGCGGCCACCGTCTTGGTGGCGTCTCTCCGGAAGAAGCTGGACGCCGCACAGGAGGAGCTGGCCCGGGTCCGGCGCCAGCTGGACGAGGAGCGGGCCCGCGGGGGCGGCGCCTGAGCCGGGTGCAGGCGGGCCGGCGGGATCCGGCCCCTATGCGC
This sequence comes from Nitrosopumilaceae archaeon, assembly GCA_021296165.1. Classification (GTDB taxonomy): domain Archaea; phylum Thermoproteota; class Nitrososphaeria; order Nitrososphaerales; family Nitrosopumilaceae; genus VYCS01. The sequence continues at coordinate 8,497 of JAGWAW010000066.1, forward strand.
CTCCCGGCGACCCGTCCAGGTCAGTATGATGTGTTATTCCACGCCGCTTCTTGGCGCCGCTTGGCTGCGCGGAGGTGGCCGGGCCGCCGAGGGGGCATGGCGGCGCCCCTGCCACAAGGGCCGAGTCTGTCCCGCCGTGTCTCCGGCGCAGGGGAACTCCGGTGTGTTTGCGAGCGGGACGCGGAGCCCGACTGCGGGGCTGGGGTGTCTCGGCCCTGTCATGTGTGGCGCGGTTACAGCAGATCATCGTCCACTGGGATGGCGCGTACGGCACACCTTCCATTCCGCCGGGTACTTGGGGTCTGGAGCGGTCACGGGCCGCCGCGTGTTCTGCCTGGTATAGGCCGCGTCCGCATCCGGCACACCTCTATCCAGCCGCTCCGCTCGGTGGGGAAGTGGCGTGTGGCTCCCGTCCTGAGTATCTCCATGCTGTGCATGGTGTGGCGGCGCACCACGCGGCCACCTATCTCCGCTGCTCTCTTCTGCACCGTGTTGTGGTCCAGCCGGTATATGTCCAGCCGGTCGGACAGGTACTCCCCGATGGTGTCGAACACATCGTCGGGTATGTGCGCCCGCTCCGGCTCTATGGATCCGGGCGGAACCATGTACTCCAGTATGATGTGGTTCTCCGAGCCGGCCCCGAACCACCGTATGGTATCCCAGAGGGTCCGTTCCCCCAGATAGTATGACACTCCCTCCAGCACCAAGACCGACGGGACATCCGCCCGCCATCCGGCCTCGGCCGCGCGGGCCGCCGCCTCGGAGGGCCGCCCCAGATCCGCGGTCACGCACCGGATGCGGTCGGCAACGTCCGGCGCGGCCTCGTCCAGGAGGCGCCGCTTGACGTCCATGTTGTCGGTGTCCAGCTCGTACACCACGACCCCCTCCGTTCTGGTGGCCACCTCCAGCGAGAGCGTGTCTATTCCGCTGCCCAGTATGACCATCTGCCCTATCCCTCCGGACAGGCACTCCAGCGTCTCGTCCAGGATGCACCTCTTCCTGTTCTTGACCAGCTGGTCCAGGTGCGGCCATACCCTTAGGCACTTGCGTATGAGTCCCTCTCCCGGGGATAGGTCCATCATGTTCAGGTACCGCAGCGCGTGGGGGGATGTGTGCACCTCCCGGCCCGCCAGTAGCGTGACAAACGCCGAGGTGTCCGAGAGCTTGACGGCGTACACGCCCGCATGTCCGGAATACTCGCTATAATCGTTGGGAGGGCGTAGGGGCCGGCTCAGGCGCCGGATGCCGCGCGCCCGCAGGGCAGGCAGCCACATGCGGGCATGGCCCGCCTGCCGAACCGGACATACGTCCCCTCCCGGGCGGTTTCCAAAGTTATAATATGGCGGATGTGGAGGCCGCTCCGCTTGACCGAGTTCACTCACGACGAATACCAAAGCGTACGCGTCCGGGATATCATCCGCGTTGATCTGGACGACTTTATAGCCATGATGTCGGCCACCGAGTCCAGCCTGGCGTATTGGGCAGACGGTGTGCTGTTTGCCTGCTATGCCATGACCGAGTCCGAGGCGCTGGCCGAGAAGGAGATCGCCGGCACCACCTACCTAGACAAGATACTCTTTGCCAAACATCCAACCTTCTCAAAGACGGTAAAGTCAGCCACCAACTTTGAGATACCCGCGGTGAACGTGAGCCGCAGCGGCATGTACTCCAGACTGATAGCATGGCTCAAGGGCCTCCCGGCCTGGAATGATTGAGTTGAACCGCTGCGCCTGGGCCGTGGGGGAATCCATGGCGCGATACCACGACACAGAGTGGGGCATGCCCCAGCACGACGACCAGAAGCTGTACGAGTTTCTGGTGCTGGAGGGAGCCCAGGCCGGGCTGTCGTGGAGTACCATACTCGACAAGAGGGAGGGGTACCGGGAGGCGTTCGCCGGATTTGATCCCCGGAAGGTGGCCGCCTACACTCCCGACGACGTGCGGGCCCTGACCCAGAACCCCCGCATAGTGCGGAACCGGCTTAAGATATCTTCGGCGATAAACAACGCGGGGAGGTTCTGCGACATACAGGAGGAGTTCGGCAGCTTCGACAGGTACGTCTGGGGGCTGGCCGGCGGCCGGGTCCTCAACTCGCTCGGCGACGACGAGCCACTGCCCGCCTCCACGCCCGCGTCGGCGCGCATGAGCTCGGACATGAAAAGGCGCGGGTTCACGTTCGTGGGACCGGTCATATGCTACGCGTTCATGCAGGCGACGGGTATGGTCAACGACCACACCCGGGGCTGCTTCCTGCACCGCATTTAGACTACACAACGGTCGCGCCGCACCCGGAATTCGGGAGGGACAATCCCTCCACACATATGGAATAAACCCTGACAAAAACCGCCAATTCCCCAAAATACAGACATGGACATTTCGAAGGAGATCACGCAGGCGCTCAACGACCAGATATCGTTGGAGGCCGGCGCCTCGCAGTATTACCTGGCCACGGCCTGCTGGTGCGAGGTGTCCGGGTACGAGGGGGCTGCTGCCTACTTTTACACCCAGTCCGATGAGGAAAGGATGCACATGCTAAAGATCATAAAATTCCTTAACAGCCTGGGCATATCCGCAAAGGTATCCGCCGTGCCCGGCCCGAACATACGTCACAAATCACTGGAGGATGCACTCAAGGCTTCACTGAAGAATGAACAGGCGGTGACGGTGGCCATCCACAAGGCTCTGACACTGGCCCACAAAAAGTCCGACTATTCCACGTTTGAGCTGCTGGAGTGGTTTGCCGCCGAGCAGGTCCATGAGGAGACCAAATTCGAGGCAATCCTGCAAAAGTTCGACACCATAGGCAGGGACGGCTTGGCCGTAGCCGAGATCGACAGGATCCTTGCCTCCCAAGCGGGGACCTGCTAGGAAGCGGTTTTTTTACATTTTTTTGCTTGGTCAGACGAATCCTGCGCACATGCATCCCCGGATCGTGCACCGGCCGCGGCCGTCCATGTGCACGGCCCGGAGATGGTAGCACCCCACCCCGGTATTCCTGCAGTTCATGGCATGACAGGGCAGGATCTGCCTATTATGCGTGGCGGGCGTTTGGGGGTGTGTGCGGCGGAGTCCGCATGTTTACACCGCGCCGGATATATTCGGCGCCGCCCTGCCATGCGTGATGGGTCTGGGACGGGCGCTGATCAGCGGAGCCGCCTTTGTGGTGGTGGGGCTGGCGGCCATAGTGGTGGGGGCGTTCATGCTGCGGGGAAACATGCACATGTGGGACCACCGCGACGGCGCCGATAGCGAAAAATAGCCCTGCCCGCCCCGCAACACCATGGTAGGACCGCAGGACGGCGGGTTTGGCTTCGACCAGTCGCGCAAGTACACCCGTATAGACAACATAGACGATATCTGCGTGCAGTGCCAGGCCGGCCAGCACGGCAAGTGCTTGGGCACCCCCGAGAAGGAGTGCGAGTGCGAGTACTGCATCATACACGGGTAGGCACCGGATTTTTTAGTAGCCACTGGGAGCCGTACCACCATGCCCAAGATGCAATTCAGCTGCCCGCACTGCGGCAGGTTTTTTGACCGGGACGTGATCGGCCTAGCCAGACACATCGGGCGGGAGCACGACCGGGACCACCAGAACCTTCAATAATGGAGCGGCGGCGGCTACGGCATCTTGTCCAGAGCCAAAAAGATAGCAATATGGACAGCCATACTGGCCGGAGGGCTGACCTACTACTTGGCATACGGTCATATAGCCGACTTCATGCGGTGACACGTAATGGCCAGAGTCACCGACGAGATGGCGCAGTTCATGGAGAACGAGCGGCTGGGCTTCGTGGCCACGGTCTCTCCGGGGAACGTACCCAACATCTCCCCCAAGGGATCCCTGATGCGCAGCGGCGACTCCAGCATAGCGTTTGCGGAGATACGCTCGCCGGACACCGTCGCAAACTTGGAGTCGAATCCCGCCGTGGAGGTCAGCATCATCAGTCCCATCGTACGGAGGGGATACCTGTTTGCCGGCCGGGGACGGGTGGTCCGGAAGGGCCCCGAGTTCGACGACATGGTGGCGCGCTTCAGGGACAGGGGGATACAGAGCCCCATCGGGACCGTGGTCGTAATAGACGTGGACCGCGTGGAGGAGACAATGTCTCCCCTGTATGATCTGGGATACACCGAGGACCAGATAAGGGAGACCTGGAAAAAGCACTACTTTTCGTAGCATACGGCAAGGCCCATATCCTGCAGCAGACTGCTCGCGTTCCGCCGATACCGGTCTAGGGAATCCACCACACCAAGACACGGCCTGATCCAAAAAGAATGCATCCGAACGATCCCCGACCCGTGGCATGGACGGGGCAGACCATGTCTCCATGCGCAGCACATCAAACAGTATCACGCACTAGTGGGCGATGCGAGCGATGTGTATGTGGCAGATATCGTGGAGAATATTTACAATCCACAACTTTACAACAGGTTCGCACCAGGTTGTAGTGCCTCGTAGGTATTGTGGATATTCCACCATGACTATGGAATCGGTCCGGCCTCCTCCATAACCAGCAATGCCGGCGGCTTTACTGGGATGCACGGGCCGGTCGGCGCCGGCTTAGGCGCAGGTGGTAGTGTGTGGCCGCATGCTTATGCAGATCCAAACTATGGTAATGCCAAAGGAGATCTGGCCGATGGTCCATGTCGGTGAATGACAGTGTGACGGACAGGATGTCAAGGAGAATATTTGCAATCTCCAACCTTACATCTGATTCACGCTCGGCTGTAGTGGTTCATAAATATTGCAGATATTCACCATAGGGGAATATTCACAATCTAATTGATCTCAAACAATAGCAAGATTTTGTCGATTTTTGTCCAAAATGTGCCTGTCCCT
>JAGWAW010000067.1 GCA_021296165.1 Nitrosopumilaceae archaeon
GCATTATATGCCGACTCGGCGGAGTCATCCCGGCGTGTTTGCCATTTCATGGTGAAGCGTGACAGGCTCACACGCCGATCTTTTAAACCACCGTACCACCAAAAGTTGGTCCTAGGTGGATCTGCCTAGACCCGGACCGGAAAAGCACATTTCCATCTACTGGGGCATGGTGGGCACCATAATTCCAGTTCAGCCCAACAGAAGCCGTCTGACTCCCATGCTAGAGAATTATTACCACATGGTGTCACAGACAGCCACATGCTCTGAATTATGACGCAGGACGTGGTGTAGGATACGATACGTATCCGGAAACAAAAACCCGACTGCAATGTCACGGATCGTCGGCGCAATACCGCCAGTGCGAGATCACCCTAAGCAACCGATATGCCGCAGGCACCCCCAAACTCTCGGATACGCACCCGCCATCAAGTGTGCTGACGGCCGGTTCGGCGTGTGATTTCCTGCACGGTGTACCAAGTCTGTCTAGGGTTCGCGCTGGGAACGGATCCGCGGGACGCTGATCCGCGCCCAGCCGCATCCCGGGCCGCACGGGCGGCGGCCGCTACACCCGAATGTGGAACACCCCGTCCACGGCCACTGCCAAGAATATAATGGTCAGGTACGGGGCGGTGACCTTGTAGGCCTTCCAGGCAAAGTCCGAGGTTGGCTCCCGGGTCAGACGGTAGTGGTAGTACAGCATCAGCCCCCCCGAGACGGCGGCGATCAGGGTGTACACCATACCCATCCCGAAGGCATAGAGCATCAGTGAATATGGGACAAGAATTACGGTGTTGGCCAGGATGTACTTTGAGGTGCGGTGCATCCCTATGACGACCGGCAGCATAGGAACCTCGGCTTGGGCGTATTCGTCCCGGATCTTCATGGCCAGGCACCAAAAGTGCGACGGCGTCCACACAAACACCAGAAAGCCCACCAAGAATCCCAACACATCCAAGGAGCCGGTGGCTGCCGCCCACCCGGCCCAAGAGGCGGCGCTGCCTGCGATGCCCCCGATTACTATATTGGACGTGTTCCGTCGTTTGAGCCATGCAGTGTATATTATGACATAGGAGAATATTCCCAGCGCTATAAAGAAGGCCGAGGCGGCGTTTATGAGCACGTACCCGTACACCACCGATATGCACGAGAGAGCAAGACCGTATGCCATCACTGCCCTAGCCGAGATCCTGCCCGATGGTATGGGCCGGGTGCTAGTGCGGCTCATCCGTGGGTCTATGTCCCGGTCATAGTAGTGGTTCAGGGCGCTGGACCCCGCCGAGGCCAAGGCCCCGGCAACCACCACGTGTATGTATGTCTGGTACTCCACCCCCGGGGAGCCAGGCGCCAGCTGGCCAGCCGCGTACAGGGATGCCACCGCTGTTATCACCAGCAGCACCACGATCCGGGGCTTTGACACCTCCACAAGCTCCTTCAGCACCAATCCGGGGAGAGTTCCCTGCACATCCATTTAATCTCTTTAGGGAACGATGGTCTGAAGAACGGGTGAAACCGGGGCGATTTGAAGGGCGGCCCGGCAAAAACGAGCTTGCCCATTATGGATCCGGGCCACATACGGACCGGAGGCCATTCCCTGCAGGATACGACGGCACGCGGCGGTAGTTTTGGACCATTCCCGGACACCCGCGCGCAGCACCCCCCGTCGCGGGCCGCCATCGCCCCCGCGCCCAGGCCTTCACGAAGGCCATGTCACCATACTGGCGTATTGTGGCAGATGCGCATTGACGGTATCTGGACGGTCCGGGTGTGTCTTGAGGACCCGACCACTACGCCGAACCTATCCCTCATCCCAAAAGACGTTCGCGGCGTTGTCCCCGATGTGCTGTATGCAGTGGAATGAGCCGGGGCGCTCGTCGCCGAACAGCCCCATCTCAGCCCCGGCGTCGAGTCCATGGAGGCGGTGTCGGACTTGGGGTCATTATGGACCTGCGTCCGCTGTAACGTATGGCGTTGCAGTCTCTGACGCCCTCGTATGCCGGGTCACCCGGCACGTCGCCGGAGCCGCTGGGCATCATCCCCATCATCCTTCTCGGGTACGGCGAGCCGTTGGCACCACCGTGACCGTCGCGACGCATATCTTGCCATGCTGTGCGGGTATGAGATGCCGCTTGACGGGGATATTCACGCCGGTCTGCCGTATTGGCGTGGTGCCAGCTGGCATACCTCGGCACGCCACATCCTCCGGAGTCGACGATCTTGGCATCGTGGACCGCGTCGTTCCTAGCCATATTGGTGATCTCTTCATCTCGCGTTTTTGGACAAGGTCCGCTACACCTGATACGATTCGGGAACGGGCTGCCGCAGACTGTGTTTCCCGGTCACAATATACGCAATGGAGTCACTCATGAAGAGGGCGTGATCTGCAATCCGCTCCAGATACCTGAGCAGGAGGGCCTCTGCCAAGGCGCACTTGATGTCGTTGGACTTGAGGAGGACAGGCATCCTCTCCCGGTATATGGCATCGGTCATGGCCTCTTGCGCCCGTATGTGCCTGGCCTTGTCCAGATCCAGAGCCGCAAACGAGTGCACCGCCTCTCGGATCATACGCTCCACCAGCCGAAAAGATTCCTCAAGGCGCGAGTTTCCGCACCGGGTTATGTCGCCAAAAGAGTCGCGTATCAGGGTTATGTCATAGGCATATCTGCCGAACCGCAGGAACGCGTACGATATCTCTATGGATGAACGGATGAACCGAAAGTCCCGGGCCATCGGCTGGTACTTCAACAGTATCTCAAAGGTAAGATCCTCCACCTCAAAGTACTGCCGAGTTATGGCGTCAGATACCACCCCGCATTCCGTCTTGGTATTGGCTCCGGACACAAACGACTCCATGGCCAATCCCATGCCCTTGATGGCCATATTCCCCATCTGGCCCATAGTAAAGGAGAGCTTCTTCAGCGACGGATCTATTAGTCGCGACACTATCCAAATTGTCCCTGCACGTATTTAGCAGTTAGTTTGTCGGCGGGGCGTTCAAACACCTGCTTGGTCTCGCCGTGTTCGATAAGACTTCCCATGTACATAAAGCCCGTATAGTCGGAGCAGCGCACCGCCTGCTGCATATTGTGCGTCACGATTATGATACAATAGTCCTTCTTGAGCTCCTGAATGGTCTCCTCTATCTTCTGGGTCGCTATGGGATCCAAGGCCGAGGCCGGCTCGTCCATCAGGAGCACTTCAGGCTGTATTGCCAGCGCCCGGGCTATGCAGAGGCGCTGCTGCTGGCCACCAGAGAGCTCCAAGGCCGGCTTCCGGAGAATGTCGTGAACCTCGTCCCACAGGTATGCCAGATTCAGGCAGTCCTCGACGATCTCGTCCAGTATGGCGCGGTTTCTCACCCCGTTAAGCTTCACTCCGGCCACCACATTGTCATAGATGCTCATGGTGGGGAACGGGTTGGGTTTTTGAAACACCATCCCCACTTTCCGGCGGTGGTATATTGGGTCGATGCTCTTGTCGTACAGATCAGTGTCGTCCAGCAGTACCCGGCCATCCACCCGCGCATTCTGGACCATATCGTGCATGCGGTTGAGGCACCTCAGATACGTGGTCTTGCCGCAGCCGGAAGGCCCTATGAGGGCGGTCACCGACTGTTCGGGAAACTTCATGGTGATATCCTTTACCGCGTGCACATCCCCATAGTAGATGCTCACGTTCTCGGTCACCATCTTGTAGCGCCGCTGGGGCTCAAGTTCCGGCGGGGTGTGCCGCTCCTGCTTTGTTATGGCCCGCACGCCTTCACCTCACCTTCCGTCCCAAATGGAGTACCACTCTTAATCCTTTGCCGCCGTGCTCCTGCATGAAGAAGTAGCGCACTCCCAAGTGGATTGCGAATATTACCAGTAGCAGGGTAAAGGCCGCCCCCCAGCCCGCGATCCGGGCCTCGTCGTACGGCTGGAGCGAGAAACGCCATATTCGGAGGGGAAGCGCGTCCATGGGCGTGTCCATATCCTCAAAGAAGACGCTGCTTCCCACCACGGTCATTATGAGCGGGGCCGTCTCCCCGCCCACCCTAGACACGGAGAGCAGCACGCCGGTTATTATCCCCTTCTTGGCCTGTGACAGGACTATCCGGAGCGTGATGGCCATCTTGGATAGGCCCAGAGCCGCCCCGGCCTCCCTGTAGGTCCACGGCACCATCCGTATGGACTCTTCGGTGGCCCGGGCCACTATGGGAAACATGATAAGCGAGAGGGCAAACCCGCCGGCCCACACCGAGAAGTGGCCCAAGACGAGCACCACCGCCAAGAACGCGAATATGCCCAGCACTATGGAGGGGACTTGGATGAAGACATCCATGAAGAACCGGATCTGACGGGCCAGCCAGCCGCCGCCCCCGAATTCGGCCAGGTATATTCCACCCAGTATGCCCACCGGCAGGCCCAGTACGGAACTCAGTCCTATCAGTATGAGTGTCCCCTGAATGGCCGGCCCTATGGAGATAAGACCGGCGCCCACGGCTCCCGGCTCCTCGGTCAGAAACGCCCAGCTGAGTACCGGCAGGCCGCTGTATACCGCCGTCCCGAGTATCCACACCAGCGGAATTATCGCTGTGAGGGCGCATGCCACGACGGCTCCCCTCATGATCTTGTCGACCCAGAGCCGGCGCCTCACATTAGACTTGAACATGGCCCGGATCTCGGCTCGTTTTTGCTGTCTGGACTCGTGGCTCAATGCACCGGCCCCTCGTTCACCTTCACCATGCGGCCCACCAGAAAGTGTGCCGTAACGTTGATGGCAAGCCCCACCCCCAGCAGTATAAGCCCTATTCCAATCAGGGCGGGCGTATGCAGCCCTATCGGGGACGCCTCCAGAAACTCGTTGGCTATTATGCTGGGCATGGTCTGGCCAGCGTCAAACAACGAGCTCACCATGGCGTTGGCTCCGGTGGCATTCCCGATCAGCATGGTTACGGCCATCGTCTCTCCCACAGCCCGGCCCAGTCCCAGCATCGCGGCGCCCAGCAGGCCGGCCTTGGAGTACGGGAATATGGCCATACGGAACATCTCGAACGTCGTAGATCCAAGCATGTACGCGGCCTCCTTCTGCTGGTGGGGTACGGCGCTCATCACCTCTCGGGATATGGACGAGATTGTGGGAATGATCATTATGGCCAGTATGATGCTGGCAGTCAGTACGTCTAGGCCGAACGGCGTTCCGCCGAAGAGGTATATCGAGTCCCCGAGCGTATCGTGGAGCGGCTTCTCCACATAGTCCCTGAAGTACAGGCGGAAGACGAACAGTCCCCACAGGCCAAACACCACGCTGGGGACGGCCTCGATGAGATCCACCAGATACCCCAACGGCCTGCCCAGCCTCTTTGGCATTATCATCACCAGCATCGCGATCCCGATGCTCAGCGGAAAGCCCAAGGCCAAGGCCAAGGCAGAGGTTATCAGGGTCCCCAGCACGTATGGCAGCGCCCCGTACGACTCTCGGCCAGGCACCGAGTTCCAGTCAGTCCCGAAGACGAACTCGGCGCCCTCCTCTTCCCATATTGGTGCCGATTCAAAGCCCAGCTGTATCGCCATCACCAGTATGACTGCCAGCACGTAGGCGCCCGCCGCCGCGGTCGCGTACTTGAAGATCCTCTCCGAGAGCAGCCACCGCCGGGGCTTCTCGTCTCGTTGTATCCACCGCTTTGGCACGAATCGTTATGCAGGCGAAAAAAATATGTAATATATGCAAATAGATTACCTATACCATATTCTTGCCATGTTACTATATAGAAAATGGTAGACAACAGTATAACAGTTGCAAAATATGGAGAGTTGTTGGGAGAGCGCGAGCAGTTAAAGCAGAACCGCAAGCTGCAGATAAGCGGCGGATCCACCTACATCATCTCCATTCCCAAGTCTTGGGTGGAAGCGGTGAACCTGAAGGCCGGCGACAGCGTCTCAATGATAAATAACGAGAACAACTCCCTGACCGTATTCCCTGCATCGGATGGGATAGACGGGAAGCAAGCCGCGTCGATCGTGGTCGGCCCCAACGACTCGGACGAGTCCATACGGCGCAAGATCGTGGCCATGTACCTGGCCGGCTACAAGTCCATCACCATAACCGCCAGGGGGATACGGCTGGGGCCCGGCCAGATAAACGCAGTCCGCTCGTTTGCGCGCTCCTCAATGATAGGAACCGAGATAATCGAGTCCAGTCCCGAATGTGTTACGATAAAGACGCTCACCCGGCTGCCCGAGATGAGCTTTGACGTGGCGCTGTTGAGGATGGCCACCATGACCATCGACACACACCAAGAGGCGCTGGAGGCGCTGGAGGCGGCCGACACCGAGTATGCCGACGAGGTGGTCAAGCTGGACGATGAGATAGACAGGTTCACCTTTTACATGCTCAGGAACCTCACCATGGCGGTGGGCGATGCCGGCCTGCTGCGGGCCATGTCGCTGGAGGGCCCCGCAGACTGCCTGTACTATAGAACGGTCATATCTCGTATCGAGAGGATAGCGGACCACGCCACCCTGATCGCCAAGCGGGTAAAGTACCTCACCGAGCACATTGATACGGACATAGTAGACAAGACCAAGCAGCTGAGCCGTTCTGTGATGGAAATGTTCAGCAGGTCCATAGATGCCATGATCCGGGCCGACTACGGCGCGGCCGAGAAGGTGACCGAGGCTGCCACCAAGGCACAAGCCGCGCAGGAGGAGTTGATGATGTCCGTAAAAGACTCGGCCCCCAACGCCACCGTGATAAAATTCGTTCTTGACAGCATCCGGAGATCCGCCGAGTACACCATGGACATTGCAGAGGTGGTCATGGACCGCAACATAAAGAGCATGATCGCCGACACAGGCTCAAGCCGCGTGGCCATCGATTCCAAGACTACACTGTTCAAAACCCCACCCGCGGCATGATACCGTTCCGCGCGGCTTTGAGTTCATGACACTAAGCCGCCTGTCGCCGCACACCTTTGGAGTAGTTTGGTTGTGCAAATTCCGTACATAGATTAAATAATGTAACGGCACAGTAAAAGGGACTTATCCAGCTAAATGAATTTGACTATATGATCAAAATTTTAGACAACACGATCTATATACTGCCAGGCGGAAGGCACGGCATGGGCAGGCAGGAAACACGGTTTCTCAAGAGAGTGGCGGAGGGCGTGGGCCGCCAGGTGGGCGACGGTACTGGTTCGGGCGGCCCCGGCAGGTCGTACAGAAAGGGGATCACCCTGGCAGATCTGTTCAAGCTGTTCCTGAACGATGAAGCGGCCAGAGAATGGTTCGAGGCCACGGTGTGGCCGGACGGCCCGGCGTGCCCGCGCTGCAGTTCCGTCGAGTGCGCCAGGCCGTCCACCCACCTTGCCATGCCGTACTGGTGCGCGCGATGCAAGCGCCACTTTAGCGTGAAGGTGGGCACCGTGATG
>JAGWAW010000201.1:0-328 GCA_021296165.1 Nitrosopumilaceae archaeon
CGTCGAAGGTGCGCCGGTGTCCGGGGTGGCCAGCAGGCGGGCCTATCTTTGGGTCTTTGGGATCCTGGCCCTTCTGGGGAGCCTCGTACCGTCTCTCCTCGTCGAGGAGCTTTTTTCGTTAGTCGTTCCATGACGAGTCCCCCGGATTGTTGGGGTTCTCGTAGCGTGTGTGGAGTTTGACGTCGCCGCCCTGATCTGTGATTCGGCGCATGGGCTCGTTCAGGGCGTTTACCTCGCCTGTGAGGCGTTTGTTGTCGTTTTTCAGGGCCGCTATCTCGTCGTCCTTCTCTTGGATGATGCTGCGGCACTATACCATCTCCCCGTACGC
>JAGWAW010000201.1:543-1749 GCA_021296165.1 Nitrosopumilaceae archaeon
CCCGGTCATGCCGGTGTGCTGGTCCCTCCATTTGTCGCTAACTGGGGGGACCTGTACCACCGAACTGCTTAACCCCCATTGTCTATTGTGATCGATCTCGTGGTGAGCTATTCTTGATCCAGGGACGGCTCATCCACGATCTTACTTTTGAGTGCATGGTAGGATCTAGGGCACTTATGGCTTAGCTGCTACGAGGCGCAATAATACGGTGGTTTACAGTAGCAGCATGCGACCACAGCCGCGCCGCCGGGATTGACCGGCGCATGCGGCAAAAAACAGCGTCAATATCACGCCAGTACGTCATCGATCATGGTGCGGTAGGACTCCTTGTTGGTGGCGCCCACTTTGGTGTCCACTACCTGACCTTTGTTGAAGAGCATTAGTGTGGGTATACTGAACACATTATACTTGGAGGCCAGCTCCCCGGAGTGATCCACGTTCACCTTGACGAACTTTACCCGGCCTTGGTAGTCGCCGGCCAGATCCTCCAGAACTGGTCCCACCATCCTGCAGGGCCCACACCACTCGGCCCAAAAGTCCACAAGGACGGGCACGTTCGAGTCGAGCACACTGGACTGCCACTGATCCGCCTTTACATCTTCCATGCGGGACAGGTGTCCGCCCGCCTTCTAAAAAGGTTCGGGGGCGAAGAACCCAAGATCGCGTCACGCCCTTATATACTGCTATTGTATGGCCTAGGCATGTACTCGGAGCTCCGCCTCAAAAAGTTGAGGGGGTCTGGCGGTTACGTCATAGCCAGTGTCAACGATGCGCAACAGGTCCGGGGTAATCTAGGGGGTCCGGATCTCTTTCTAGCGCCCATAGGACGCTTGGATACTAAAAAGATCACAAAGTACTACTGCAACACCTGTGACCAAGAGTACGGGGGACCATCAAGGATAGACTATGTGTCTCCCAACGAGTTGGTGGCAGAGAACCTCGTACTGGTGGAGAGGGGTAAGTACGTCTGCGACACCTGCAATTCCACCATAGCTGAATATCGCGAATTCAAAAAGCCCGACGAGGCCGCTGATGTAGGTGTCGCAAAGCCATACGAGACCGCTGCGCCCAGAGCAGCTGCGGCTCCGGCAGAGCCTGCAGTGGAGGCACCAGCCGCGCCGAGTGTTGAGGCGCCCGTAGTGGAGGCGCCCGTAGTGGAGGCACCAGCCGTGGAGGTTGAAGTAGAGACAGCCGCGCCGAGTGTTG
>JAGWAW010000201.1:2156-2944 GCA_021296165.1 Nitrosopumilaceae archaeon
GTAGTGGAGGCGCCCGTAGTGGAGGCGCCCGTAGTGGAGGCGCCCGTAGTGGAGGCGCCCGTAGTGGAGGCACCAGCCGAGGTTCCAGCCGCGCCGAGTGTTGAGGCGCCCGTAGTGGAAGTTGAAGCAGAGACAGCTGAAGAGAAAGATGAGGAGGTTGAGGTCCAAGAGGACGAACCCGAAGAGGCCGCAGCGGAGGGCATAACCATCATGCAGGACATGGAGGTATATGATCATCAGGCCAGAAGTGTTGGATCCGTCGCCCAAGTGGGGGTGGACCAGTCTCTCTCGCCGGTACTGCTGATAAGGTCCGATGATGGGGAAATCTCAGTCGTGCCTTGGAGTCGGATCAGTACCATAGGCCACATCATACTTCTGGAAGAAGAGAAGGCTCCTGCCGCTCCCCAAGCTGCCCCCGAGCCGGTTGCCGAACCAGAGCCAGAGCCTCAGAAATCAGACGGTTGTCCCGCATGCGGCGTGGCCAACTCTCCTGTTTCCAAGTTCTGCGAAGAGTGCGGCAACAACTTGGGCTGATAGCCCCCAAACGCAGCCGGGACCGGCCCCCAGTCCAGATCCGGAACCTGCAAGTATGTCACTCCAGACTGGTCTAGTCCACCGCATGGTTCTTCCAGATTTTAGCCGATGCCCAAGTAACCCGGTTCTCGTGCAAACGCGGGTGCTGGGACCAGACTGCTCGTTTCAGCCTTCCGACTTTGACAAAAACCGCCTCAAAAAATGGCTCTGTGACCAGATGTCGATACGCAGCCGTCCCAAGTGGGCTGCGCATG
>JAGWAW010000068.1:0-3377 GCA_021296165.1 Nitrosopumilaceae archaeon
AGCCTGCTGTTTATAAGAGTACGGGTCTTTTTACAAGTGCCATCTAGGCCGTCAGGCTCGTAAACGTTGGACAACCCCCGCCGGATGGGCGCGTTAATAAAGGGGACCCAAGGCCCCCGCCCCATGGCGGGTCGGCAAGATGCAATGTGGGTAAAGATGTGGAAGACCAACTCTGCGGAGCTGCGGCGTAGGGCCGTCGTGTGGAGAAAAGAGAATGCCATAACTAGGGTCAACCGGCCCAGCAGGCTCGAGAGGGCCAGAAGGCTTGGGTACAAGGCCAAGCAGGGCATAGCCGTGGTAAGAATGCGCGTGGGAACCGGTGGCATGAGGAAGCAGAGACCCCGAGGCGGTAGGCGGCCAAAACATCTTGGAGTGACCAAGATAAAGGCCGATGTCGACATGCGCACCGTAGCGGAGAACCGCGTGCTGGAGAGATACCCCAACATGAGCTTGTTGGGTTCGTACTTTGTCTACAAGGACGGGATGCACTACTGGTTCGAGGTGATACTGGCCGACTCGGCCCACCCACGAATCAAGGGTGATCCCGACATAAGGAAGCGCCTCGCGCTGTGATATTGCGGGGCCGACATCCGGCGGACCCTAGTTCTCCCGGAGTAGGGTCAGGACCTTGTTCTCCGTGGTGCCGGTCTGGCCGAACGCAACGTCCCGGAGGATTCCCTTACGGTCCACAAGGATTGAGGACGGTGTCCCCTGTAGGCCGTACGTGTCGAACGTCTCCGCGGAATATTCCTTGGAGAGCATATAGGCTCTGACTCGGCGAATTATGTCATTTCGCCTGTCCTCCCCCTCCGAGTCGAACCCCGGCAGTTGTGAGCGTATGAACGCCATTACCTTGTCGTCGTCCACATGTCCGTCTATCCGGGTTAAGACGTCCATGCCCAGCGGGAATGGGATCTTGAACGGAAGCGTGCCTTCGGATCTGCCATACTGCCTCAGGGCCCGCTTCGTCTCCCCTACGACCACCCCCTGCTCCGCAAGGGCCCGCAGGTTCGCCAGCGTGTTCTTGTCAAAGTCCTCAAAGGCCGTGGCTATCCCCAGCACCCGAACGCCCTCGTCCCTGTAGCGGTTGTAGATGTTGACGGCTTCCGGAAGCGCGTACAGGAAGCAGCCGGGGCAGTTTACCTGAAAGACTTCCACCAATACGACATGATCTCTCTCCTTAGAGAGGCTGGTGGGCATTCCCTGTACCCACTCGGACACTGCAAGTTCGGGAGCCACGTCTCCCATAACGGGCGGCATGGCACTGCACCCTCACAAGTACGCTAAATACGTACCCGTTGAGAGATTCTATTGTCTCTGGACAATGAGTCGCTGATGCGGTACAGATGGAGCGGCAAGAAACGCGCCAACGGCAGTGTCACATTAGAATTAGCCTAATATTAGACATCCAAGGGCGGCAGTCGTGATGCAAGCAGTAACCGGGGAGCGTCTAGCCCTCTTTGCGGAGATGGAACGAAAGTACGAGGAGAAGGACTCTGAGTACTTTGTGGGGCTGCTGGGACACGATGACTACGTGGTCCGCACCAGAGCCACCTGTATACTTGTAGATATGGGCGGCGAGGACAAGGTGGAGCACATAGCACGGGTCCTGAAGGAGGACGACAATGAGTTGGTGCGGCACGAGGCGGCGTTCTCGCTGGGCCAGATGTGTCACTCTAGCGGAATCCGCCCGCTGGTCGATGCCACGCTGAACGACTCCAGCATGTTCGTCCGGCACGAGGCGGCCATAGCCTTGGGCGTCATAGGGGCGCCCGAGGCCAAAGAGCCTCTGCTACAGGCTTTGGAAGATCCTGACAGGCCCGTCTCCGAGTCGGCAGTGGTGGCGCTATCCAACATAGTCTTCATGGAAGGCATGTGCACGAACGAGAAGTTTGCCAAACTCACGGGGGGCTAGGTATGGACTTTTCGGTGGGTGTAATCATAGCCATGGGACTGCTGGTAGCAGGGGTAATGGGCCTGATAGTTATGGATCCGGGACCCCTCCCCGAGCCGGTTATTGTGGAGCCGATGGAGGAGCAGGCAGATATGGAGACTGATGTGGAGCCGATGGAGGAGCAGGCAGATATGGAGACTGATGTGGAGCCGATGGAGTCAGGCCCGCAGACCCATACTGTTGTCATCGCCGAGGGGTCGAGCCTGCCCGGATGCGAGGAGACCGACGAGTGCTACCTGCCGCACACCGTAACGATCAATGTCGGCGACACAGTGCTTTGGGAGAACCCCGATCCGGTGGCACACACGGTAACCAGCATCGCGGACGGCGCCCCCGACGGCATGTTCGAGTCGGGCCTCTTTTTGACGGATACCACCTTCGAGGTAAACTTTGACGAGCCGGGCACCTACGACTACTTTTGCATAGTGCACCCGTGGATGGTCGGCGCCATCATTGTGGAGTAGGCCCCGCATCCTTGTAGCGGCGGGCGCCTAGTGTATGATGACTGAATCTGGCGCATCTTACTTGATTTTCTGTACGCTGGAGGATCCCTCGCTCTTTGTGACTCGGAACACATGCTCAACGAACCCTTCCAGCTCCCTTTCGTGAGACACCATGATTATCTGCTCTGACATGAGCGAGTCCAGTATCTCCCTGACCTTTTCCATCTGTTCCCTGGAAAACCCGTCGGTAGGCTCATCGAGTATCAGCAGGTTGGACCCCAGGATGTCGGCTTGGCGCCGCATGGTGCTGTTTATAGCAAGGCGGTAGGCGAGGGCCACACTGGTCTTCTCTCCGCCGCTCAGGCTTTCTACGTTTTGCTCGTAGCTGTCCTGTTCCATAACGGGGGCGAACTTCTCGTCTATGCGCGAGGTCTTGGTCGGGTCGTCTACTAGCATGGAATACCACTCCCCGTAGGACTCGTTAAAGTCGTAGCGCAGCGACTCCATCACGTACCTTTCCATCCTAGACACCGAGGGAACAAAATACCCTTTGAGCCACTCCTCATGGTCCCGGTACATGTTGTACCGGGACAGGTGCTCTTCCGCTTCCGTGATGTCGGCGTCCAGCTGGTCGGCTCGCTCCTTTTTGTTGCGGATTCGCTCGCCTATGACCGATGCCCCGCTGTTTGTCTGCTCCAGATCCGACCGTATTCGGACACGCTCGGCCTCGGCGGCCCCGATGGCCTGCTCTAGCGTCCCGTACCCCTTGAGGCGGGCGCGGGCCCCATCCAGAGACACCTCGCGCTGCTGCAGGTAGGTCTCGTCCTGACGGTACTCCCTTTCACTTTCGGCCATTCTGGACTCGAGCCTCATCCTCTGTTGTGTCAGGGTGGCGATCTTGTCGGTGGCCGACTCGTACTCCCGCAGGGAGTCCAGTAGGCGGCGCAGGTAGTCGCGGGGCGGCTCGCCGCCGTTCCTTG
>JAGWAW010000068.1:3788-4361 GCA_021296165.1 Nitrosopumilaceae archaeon
TGGGCCTCGGGATCCAGGGAGGCCAGATCCGCCCGCAGCGATTCCAGGCGGGCCTCCTGCGTGCTTCTCTGCTCGGACACGGATTCGTCCCTCCTGCGCGTCTCCAGCAGTCTGCGGTCGCCATCAAGCTTCTCTCTGATGCCCTCTAGCCTGTGGCGGACCTCCGCCATCTCCACATCCATGGAATCCAGCTCGGATTTGGCGGCGGCGAGCCTACTTTGCCGGTTGCTCTGCAGTTTTGTGACGTATTCGGGCTCCAGCTCGCTGTCGCAGTATTCGCAGTGCGCCCCCAAGCCCTCGGCCTTCCGGAGGCCGTCTTCCAATGTTTTGATCTCGTTTCTTTTCGCCCCGATACTGGCATTATGCTCCCGCAGGTCCTGCTCGGCCGACGACAGCTCTTCCGTGCCGGAACTGATGCGCCCCTCAATCGACGCAACGGCGTCTCGTATCGCGGCATGACTTTTACCGCCCAGCTCTTTGTCCATGCCGGCCACCGCCCCAGCGCATGCACTTTCCTCGGATCTTTTGGCATGGATGCGCCGCTCGGTCT
Organism: Nitrosopumilaceae archaeon; assembly: GCA_021296165.1. Taxonomy (GTDB): domain Archaea; phylum Thermoproteota; class Nitrososphaeria; order Nitrososphaerales; family Nitrosopumilaceae; genus VYCS01. The sequence goes on from JAGWAW010000068.1 coordinate 4,339, forward strand.
CCTCCACCATGTCCAGCAGTCTT
>JAGWAW010000068.1:4752-12146 GCA_021296165.1 Nitrosopumilaceae archaeon
GATGCGCCGCTCGGTCTCCTCCACCATGTCCAGCAGTCTTTGGACATCCCCCCGTGTCTTGTCGGTGGGCTTTGCGGGGCGGCCGAGTTTTTGGAGCCGTTCGTCCACTCCGTCGAGCTCGGCCCTGTCGCTTTGCATGTTTTCTGAGAGTTTCTTCATCGACTCTTTTTTGTTGGCGACATCCCTCTCCATCTGGTCCGCTTCGGCGCGAATGCGCACAAGATCCTTCATCCGGACCGCCATTTCGGCCAGGCGCGACTCGGCCTCGGCAAGCCTGTCCGCAAGATCGTCTCCCGCCCGGTGCAGCCGGGCAAGATCTCGCTCCAGAGAGTCCACGTCATTCCCGACGGCCTCCCGCTCCGCCCGGTGCGCCTCCAGCTTGGCAAACCTGCCGGTGAGCTCGTCCTTCTTGCCCCTTATCTGCGTCCGCAGCGTGTCGGCGTTGTCGGCGGCGGTCTTGTAGTCCTCCACCCCAAAGGCCCGGCGTATTACATCCTCCCGCCCGCCGGCCTCCAGTATCGATTTTATCTCCTCCTGGGGGGTGTACACCGCGTACCGGTACACCCGGCTCTGGGAGCGAGGGTTGGCCGGCTCCCGAAATTTCAACACCTGCAGCACACGCGCCTTCAGATCAGAGGCGGTCAGCGGTTCCCGGGTGCCGCCGGCCAGAAAGTATGAACCCTTGGGCTCCTGCGCCACCTTTCCGTCCCTAGCCGTCAGCGTCCTGCCCACCTCGTACTCCACCCCGTCCACCTCAAAGGCCAGAGCCACCTCCCCCCGGCCTTCCCCCTTGGACAGTAGGCTGTCGGCCCTTACCGTCCCCAACCCGAACAGTGCAAACTCTATGGCCATCAGTATGGTGGACTTGCCCGATCCCACATCGCCCTCCAGCAGCACGTACCCAGACGGGAACTCCAAGTGCAGTTTGTCGTAGCTGCGTATGTTGTGCAGGTCGACTGACTTTAGCAGCATCTCACTCCAGCCCCATCTTTGATGTTGCGTCGGCAGTGACGCGCCTCTCATAGTCGGCCTTCTTTTCGTTGTCTGGCCGGGGATGCCTGAGTGTGGCAAGCAGTTTTGTGGACAGGTCCACCCCGCGGTGGCCTGTCAGGTCGGCGCGTTTTATACGCACATTCGCTATGCTGTCCTGAAAGGTGCGTCGCTCTATCTCCTCGCGCGTCCCCGTCGACTCGCCCCGCGTCTTGTACTCCTTGGATGTCAGTCCCCGGCGGTGTATCATGACGTGGTAGGCTCCCCCCTGCAGCAGCCCCTTGCGGATGGCCGAAAAGTCGATATCGGCGGTGCGCCCCGAGCCCAGTTCGCCGTACGCCTTGAGTATCACCACCTTGCCGGTCGGATCTATGGAATCTACCATGCTGCGTATACGGGCGGCCGCCTCCTCGGAGGCCAGCCCGTCTGCATCCACGTCAACCATCTCGTACCGGCATCCGGGCGCCTCTACAAACCGGACACGCTCCACCCTGTCCCCAAAGTCCACCATGACAAATCCGCGCCCCCTTCCCCGGGCGTTCTCCTCCATGTCGGCGGTTTGCCCCGCAAACAGTGTACCCGGATACACCACGTTCTCGTACCCGGAAAAGCTACGATTCCGGAACGTGTGCAGGTGGCCACCCGCATAATAGTCCAGGCCCCGGGGCATATACGAGAGCGGCAGGCTCTCGCCGCTGATCTCGTCCTGTAGCATCTCTCCGACGGCCCCGTGGAACAGGAATATTCTAAAGCCGTCGGCCGACTCGAGGTATTCACGATCCAGTCGCTCATAGTACTCGACATCCCTGCCAGCCTTCAGACCCGAAAAACCTGCAAGGCGAGCACCAGTATTTTTGTCTTGTACATAATTTAGGCGAATAAGGTCGCCGTCATCGGACGGGACGGTAACCTTGTTCAGGTAGCCGGCGGCCTCCAGCAGGTCTATGGCGGAGCTACTCGTTGGTGAAAAGTCGTGGCTCCCATATACGGCATACACGGGTATACCCGCGTCGTGCATATCACGGAACTTTTTCATGGCAATTTTTTGGACGCGCATGTCCGGGATGTTTACGTGGAAGAGATCACCGCAAACCAGGACGAAATCAACTCCCTCGGCAATGCACCTATCCACCACACCCTCAAAAATTCGCCGCTCCATCTCCTGAAGTGGCTCCTGCTTTTGGAACCCCAAGTGGACATCGGCTAAATGGGCAAATTTCATCAGAACACCTTCACCCTTGTGGTTCCGGATGCGGGCGGCGGGCGCTGCTGCGCCATCTCCTCAAAGTGCGGGATTTGGATGGGTAGCGCAAAGGGCACAAATATGCTGGTTATTATCGCCTCTCCCCTGTCTAGGCTGGCAATAGTCCGGTCGTCTTCAGAGAGATCTTGGGAGGCGGACTCTATGAGTGCCATCCTCTCCATCTTCATCTCGTTTCCCAGTATTATCTTGGTGTTCATGTTTGCCAGTATGGCCTTGGGTATGACGCTGCTCAGCTGCGTTACGGCGGTCAGCCCCACCTTGAACTTGCGCCCCTCCCGAGCTATGGTCGAGTAGATGTTGTTGGTGCGGGACTGGAGCACCTCCTCGCCTATTACCCTGGGGGCCTCCTCTATCACTATGGTGGCCACCGGCTTGTCCCGGAGAACGCCCCGCGTCTTGGCCTCCCGGTAGTGGTCCAGTATGCGTGTCGCTATTATACTGCCCACCACCAATTCAGCCTGATCGTTGAGCTTGGAGGTGTCCAGTACCACCACCCGCCCCTCCTCAATGTTTCGAACAACCTCGTCTGCTGTGCGTCCCCCACGTACGCTGTCAAAGACATTGTGTCGCGACACCACCACGTTCTGTTCGCGGTCCACCTCCAAGTCCAGCGCCTGCCGGATCTTTTGCTGGAGTACAGCCATGGTGATGGATCTGGTCTCTGCGTCCCGCCTACTCTCGGCCTCCCCCAACATGGAGAGGTCGGTCAGCATGATTTGTGATATCCACTCGCCGCGGTAGTCCGAATAGTACTTCCGCATGGTCCTCACTTGGGCATCAGAAAATTCCACTATCCCCTCAAAGTGGTCCGGCCTGATGGTGTCCAGGCTTATGGTGAGGTGCCGGGAACCCGGCGGCGGGTCGGTGGGCGTATAATACACCAGGGAGTTGCGGGCATCAGGGTGGCTGCTGAGGCCGACCTCGCCGTTCAGTCCATAGTACTCGTTGTGCGCGTCCAGCACCAGCGCCCCCACCCCGCTTGAGTCCAGCAGGTGGTACAGTATGCACTTTACCAGGTTGGACTTACCCCGACCAGTAGTGGCGGGTATCAGGAGGTGGTGCGTGAATATGTCTCTGGCATCCAGCCACACCTTGGCATCCCGGATTACCTTGCTTCCGCTCCTGATGTACCCTATGAATATTCTGTCCCGGCCGCCCCCCTGCAAAAACTTGAGATCCTCGCTCGATATTATCCTGAGCTTGCCGAAGAATGCAGGCAGGCTCTTTGGCAGGTTCACCGAGAGGTCGCGGTTTACCCGCGCCAGCGCCTTTACGCGGGCCATCACATAGTTTACAAAATTGGGCTCGTAGAATTCGGCGTCTGGCGGCCCCTCTTCCAGTATCACCCCCGACATCATCTCCTGCACGCGGCCGTCTATCTGGGAGCCGTACTGCAGCCCGAACACCTCAAGTATCAGTATGGAGTTTTCCTCCTCGGACACCAGTAGATCTCCCACCTCTAGCCGCGAGCCGGACTGCTGCCGGACTAGGATGTCCCCGATTCCTCCCCCAACCACCTGCCCGGCGACGCTCAACTCGACACCCCGTTGAGGCGCTCATGAGCCCCGTACGCCCGCATACTGCGCAGTACCCCGGCCAGATCCCCGTCCATGCGCAGGCGCGACTCCAGCAGGGCCCTGTACATGGCCACGTCACTGTTCCGCACCTGCGCGTACCGGTCGGCATCAACCAAACCGTACGGATACCCCAGAAACGAGACATCGCAGGAGTTGGCAGCCATGCTGGACAGGATACGATCCTTCTCGGCATGGTCCATCTCTAAAAACTGCTCCCGCAGTATCTCAAACCTGAACGGGAATGCCGCATTGGGATGGAGCTTGACCACCATGACGAAGCCCCGGTCATGAGAGGAGACCTGTTCGGCCACCTCGATGCACCACATTTCGTGGCCGGTGCCCGCCGATATCTCGTGGACTCGGTCCAGTAATGGCTCCCCGCCCCGAGTCAGGAGGCGGCTGGTCTTGGCCAGGGCGCACACCACCACGCCCCGGTCCAGAGCGCTCTTGTAGAGATCCTGTGCGTATCGGGACTCTATTCTGTCCAAGGTGGTGAGCGAGCCGTCCATTACCAGAATGTCACCCTCCTCCAGCGTCTGGACTGCGGCGCGCGCCATGCGCCATTCCCCCAGGCTGCGCGACAGTGACGGAATGCGGGGATCTCCACCGGCCGGAGAGTCCCGGATGCTGGCATTTACGTCGGATTCTGCCGGCATGTACCGGCGGTGGGACTCGTCGTGGGGAAACAAGGAGACGTCGTATTCTGTCCTGTATTCATCCTCAGTGTGTGCAGCGCGCCGCACCACCAGCGAGAAGAACTCTATGCGGGGATCTAGGGGGGCTCCAGCCCTTTCCCTGCCCCGAAACAGCCCGCAGTACAGGCGGTTCAGCGATATCACAAAGTTCGGCGACTCGGCCACGGTGCCGTTGCCGCCGTCCACAAACGCCACTCTTGCCGGAGCATCCGTCCTTGCAATGGGGCGAAACGCCTCCGGCTTCAGCTCCAGCGCGGGCCTGCCCTCGCGGGTCATAACCACGTCGTTGTGCACCATATCGGTTAGGCCCGCGCGCAGACTACGTACCAAAGTATCCAACGGGCTGTGCCCGGCCATGGACTGCATAGGGGCATGCCGCAGCGCCCAAATTAAACCGTATTGCCTCCGCATATTCGGATGCGATCCCGGTTTACGACTGCAGCGCTGCCCGGTCACACGGGCCGACTCGGCGAGCGCAGCAGCCAGTTTATGCTGCGTCGGGCAGGTTCCTTTCTTTTTTGGCGCCCGTTCCCGCCGCGCCAGTAGACCCGCCGGCCTCAAGTATTTTTGACATTGTGCGCTTTTCGGGACCGATGCGGCCCATACGATATATCTTCGTATCGACAAACTTCATTATTTGTGAGAGAGTCGGATGGATATCGCAAACCTGCTCGTACATGCGGCGGGCCGTGTCGCGATAGTCCTGATGGCCTTGGGGAAGCGTACGCAGCTCCACGAGGTGGCAGAGCTCTCGCAGGTTGACGCGCATCATGTACTGGTAGCGATACGCAAAGTTTACCACGTACTGCGCCCTCGCCGTATCGGTCTTGGCCATCTGCTCGTATGCCTCCCCGCTCCGCTTCATGCATTCGGCAAACTCCCTTGAGCAGCCCGTATCTTCCAGCTCGGGGGGCACGTCGAATCCGTGTTTGGCATCCAGAAGCTGTCTCTGAAGTGTCAAGATACGGTGTCGGTGCATGTCCCTAAACATGCCAAAGTTGTTTACCATATCAAACACGTACGAGACGAGCTCAAAGGCGCGCGGCGGGCGCTGCCGGCGGCTTTTCCGCAGGCCGGCAAAAGTCCGCACGATGTCGTGCTTCTGCTGATCCGACATGCGTTCCGAGACGATGCGGTGCAGATCCTCGAACGTGTTGCCACTGTTCTCATAGAGCAATCCGGCCACCACCGTATCCAAGGCATCCTGTTGCGCGTCATAGGAAACCAGCCGAACGCGGTTCTCTGTGGCGGGTGCGATGTCAAACCGTAGACCGCCTGATGCACCCCTCAGTTCCGTCAAATACTCCTCCAGAAGCTTGCCGTGCTTTTCGCTGGCGCGCCTTATGAATGGCCCCATTGTAGATTTCAGCTCTGAAGCAAGCCTGTCCCCGAGACTCCTCTCCTCGTGCAGTTTTGATGACTTTAGTGTGCTGATTAAGTACTCGAATGCCCTGCCGTTGCCCGCCACGCCAAGGTTGGTAAGCGTGGATGCCGGCAGCAGTCCCCTAAGCAGATCCAGCGCCATCGAATTGGTTGCGTTCCGGTAGGCCCGTTCCGCGGATTTTATGTCAACCTCTACGGTCAGCTCCGAAAACGGCTTGTCGGCAAAGTCGCCAGAGTCCCGGAACAGAAAGTCGTCAATCGGATAGGCATCCATAAGGTGCGCCTTGACCAATGGCAAACTGTACGTGTATGTGTCGAACGAAAGGTCGCACGCCTCCTCGTAGATCTTTTCGTGCCTGGACTCCATTATGTCCGGACCACGATAGTATGCGTATCGGCCGCCGCTCTTGGCATCCCAAGAGACGTAACGGCTGGACTTCTCCAGAAAGGACAGTCCGATCCTACGATCCTCTATCTTTTGCGCCGCTATATTGGACAGCCCCTCCATGGCCACCTGAGCCATGCCCAGCTCGGCCACCGAATCATCGCCATACTCCATCAGTACTCGCTCGTAGAATTTTTTGCCGCGGTCAGGATTGTTCAGGAACTCGTCCAGAAAGACGCGCCTCATGCTCTTGGAGCTCCTGCTGTATCTGGACATCAGTGCTCCCCTGTCCACTTGATCAGGGGTTATGAGCACAAAAATGTTGGCACCGGTGTTCGAAAAGTGCCCCTCCAGCCGGCGGGCCTCCTCGCCTGTGAACTCTGCCATTACTGGCACGGCCCAAACATCCAGTATATATCGAACGGTTTGAAGGCGTGCCACAACACTTCAGACCAAGCCGTATCCAGGCTCGGTCAGAGGGCGCACTCGCATCACGCTCATAGACACAGTATGAAACGTTATCCCGGGCAAGGCTTGCAGCCCGCGCCCACTGCCTAGCCGCATCGGGGCCTGCAGGAGGCACCCTCCGCCCTGCTCTCGCCTGCGTTTACACGGAGGCAGCGACCGCGAGGATGCGCCGCCTGTCAGCCTTGAGCCGGACCACACGCCGATTATGGTAAGTTATCGAGTGGTGGCCAGGATGCTAAATCATGGGAGTGGAGTGGAAACAGTGGTAAAAAAAGGCAACGCATAGGCGCCGCCATCCTCCACTTTTTTGTGATAGTATGGGAACCTGACCATGAGCCACGACGGCCGCCTAGCCATTCTGGCTACCACGCCTTCCCCTCGTCCAGCATGGCCCCATCCGTGATGTCAATCCTGCGCTGGGCGTATGCGGCTATGCCGAAGCCGAGTGATACGCCCAGCCCGCCGCCCGCCAGGGCGACAATCCCGAAGATCACTAGTTCCAGGGCGCTGGTGACGGGGCTTGCTTCAAGGGCAACCCACAACACAAACGGGACGCTCATGTAGAATGTGGCCAGCGCCATCTGTGGGATTTATCGGATAAATCCAGATTAAATACTAATTTCGCACGATAT
>JAGWAW010000069.1 GCA_021296165.1 Nitrosopumilaceae archaeon
GTGGCGCCTCAGCCGCTTCACCGACCGTACAATCATCTGGCTGCAGCGGGCCAGCATCACATCCTCTGGTATGGACCGTATCTTGCCCAGCACCCCCCCCCCGACGGGAGGGGCGGGCTGCCCCTGTCGACATCCTCGGTATTGGATGCCCCATCTGCATACCCGTGCTTGCCGCGCATCGCCACCAGGTGGCGGACGAGGTCCTTTTGGCCATACAGGGCGTTGTACCTGCCCGAGAATTTGATCTTCAGAGGAGAAGAAAAGTGAACCCAGCGCATTATATGCCGACTCGGCGGAGTCATCCCGGCGTGTTTGCCCTTTCATGGCGGAACATGGCAGGCTCACACGCCGATCTTTTAAACTACCGTACCGCCAAAAGTTGGTCCTAGGTGGATCTGCCTAGACCCGGACCGGAAAAGCACATTTCCATCTACTGAGTGTACTGTATCATTTATGAGGTGGAACGCTGCATGATGTCTTCACTCTCGCGACAGGCCCTCCCCACACAAGCCGCTCCGGCCAAGGCTGCGGGCGCGCAAATGCGCGGGGCAGCGTACTCCCGACACCGGTTCGGGCCGCCGCCGGGCCGTGCAGCAGCCGAGTGGCGTGACGCCTTTCACCCCGCAAATGTTAGTGTATCTCCATCAGAGACGTTACAGTTCCCCGGAGGTGAGGGGATTATATCGATGGGTAAGCTGGGCATGAGTTGCGACCCTGCATGCAGAGGCACAACTCAGGTAGGTCATATCGTTGCGGCCAGCCGGGACACCGGAGCAGGATTGAACGGAGGGATGGCGGCGTCACAAGTATCCAGTCAGGCTGCGCCATCCACCCCGGATGGCACACCATATACCGCGCACGAACTCACAAGCCGGACAGGGCAACAGACAGGCCGCATTAAACAACGCCGTCCTCCTCTGCCTTGCTTCCCTCCTCCCAGGACTCCTCACACATCCGGGCGGAAGGCAGGCGGTTGGCTGTTTGGTCGCTTGTTTGATCACGTAACACGGGTTGCAACGCACCTGCTACTGAGACTGCTCAACAGATGATTCAGTACGGTCGCAGGCACGCCATCTGCACGCAATGGGTATGGCGCCGTTGTGTGACTCAGGCGTTAAGGGCATCTTCGATATCCCTTGCGACAAAAACCTTGCTCCTGTAGAGTATATCCGTAGGTTGCAATATGCCCGCATCCACCAGCGTCATGACCGCGCTCTTTGCAGACGGGTACGTGACCTCAAGAAAACGCGCGGCGTTTGGAATGGTAACGTACGGATTCGAAAACAAAGATTCCATCAGGAAGACTACATTACCACTGGCGCTCCTTTTGCGAAGGGTGTTTTTGTGCCCCCTCATCAGCGTCATCAGTCTCTGAATATTCTCCACTGCCGCGTCTGCCTGCTCTATAAACGCCATCAGAAAGAACTTTATCCATTCTTGCCATCCGGATTTTTGGCTCACGGCCAGCAGGCCACTGTAATACCGCTCATGATGCTTGTCAAAATAAGCGCTCAAATACAACAGAGGTACGGGCATGATTCTCTTCTCGTACAATATCAGCGGAATCAACAGCCTCCCGATCCTCCCGTTCCCGTCAATGAATGGGTGTATTGCCTCAAACTGATAGTGAAGTACAGCACACTGGATCAGCACCGACAGGCTTTCGTCATTCGTCTGAATAAACTCCTCAAAATTCTCAAGCAGTGCCGAAATTTTTTCCGGTGGAGGCGGAGTGTAGACAATCTCGCGTCTTACTCCCCGCGTACGTATCACCCAGTTCTGCTGGTCGCGAAATTTCCCGGGTTCCTTGTCGTGACCCCGGACGCCATCCATCAGGATCTTGTGCGCTGCCCTCAGAACGTCCATGTTTACGCGCCTCCCTGTTTCCCGCATGGCTTTCAACGAATCCTCCAACGCGTTCACGTAGTTGATGACCTCCCTCAGCCTTAGACGGTCTGCGTCCTTTCTGCTAACGTTGCCGACAGCCTCCTGCCTGTTCAGGTCCTTGAGGGATGCCATGGTTCCCTCGATCTTGGAGCTCAGCACGGCTTCCTTCTTCAGGTATGCCCTTATCAGGATGTGTGGATTCTCCAGCTCGCTTCCCTTCCCTTTCAGCTCTCCCACTTTTCGTTCGGCTTTTACAAGTAACGCAATAAGTTCGCGGTCATAGCGTACTGTGGGGGGTAGTTCCCGGGGGACAAACGTCGGCTGACCATCCGAGTTGGCCTCGAACCTGCCGTTGGGTTTGGTGAACCGGCCTATGTTGTTCCACTGTGGTTCGTTATACCTATCTTTAATGATTCTAGCTGACATTAAAGAGAATCACCATTTGCTTTAATCAAGAAGGTAATAATATTTAAACATACTTGTGATTTGAGGCTGTTTAATCTTCGTGACCCGACATGAGGGGGATGTTCACGGCGAGCGCGCCCCCGCGCCTGGGACTGCCGGACCGCCCACGCCGGGCGATGTCCCGCCGGAATATCATGGCGGTACAGGGCGACAACCTAGTCCAGACACATATGATTCAGGCCGCCGTCAGGCCATACGTGGCCCGGTGGCCCGACATTTTTTCAGGCCGCGAAGATTGAACAGCCCCCATGGCTTGTCGATGGAGGTGTAGCCGTCCGGGCAACAGACGCCGCCCGGCTCATATCTGACATAGCAGCGCGCACCGTGGAAACGAAAAATCTACCCATTTGGTAACAGTCTTAATAGAAACCTGTCCCCATACACGCTAATGCAGTACTTTAAGGCCCTCAGCGTGGGGCGCAAGCGGGTGGCAAAGGCCCGCGCCTACCTCAACGGCATAACCGGAGACCGGGCCATGCCCGCCTTGGCGCTCTCCGACTCGGTGGGAAACTCGTGGAACCCCGTGGGCGAGGAGACCATGTACGCGTTCGTGGACGAGTCTTCGGGATTCGTGCTGACAGACGACAGCGGGTACATACTGGCCCTGGTGGACGGGGGCGGATACTCCAAGGCGGTGGTCCAGGGTATCACCCCTTCCCAGAGAGATACCATAGAGGCCCAGTTAAAGGAGGACAGCGTCCCACGGTACGAGGGAAAGGTAATACTGCCCGTCTAGGTACTCAGGCGGCGCCCACCGCCATGATCCGCAGCATATTCTGATGGCGTTCGCACAGTCGGGGCGACACCACCTGTGTGTGTATGACGCCCGACTGCCAGTGCGAGTTGTACAGGCGGCAGTCCGCATCAGTGCAGAACGCCTCGCCCGTCTCAAAGTGGAAGACTGCCTGCGTCACATACCCATGGGCCACCTCCTGCATCCGGGGGTCGTCATACGTGAGAAACCGGCCGCCATATCGTGATTCGACATCTTGTACATCCCCGCCGGCGGCGGCGCATGTCATCACATCTATGCAGTAATCCCGGGGCCGGGCGGGAGCCTCGCACATTCCCCGCACCGACACGATGCACGGGTTGGCCGATATTAGGACCCTGCCGTGGTACCTCATGTCTGTATGGTCGTAGGTGCCGATCATATCATCTATGAACAGTACGTGGAATGCCCCCTCGTCATACGAGAGTGCGCCCCCCAGTAGATCCGCCAGCAGGTATCCATCATACAGGGGGATGATGCCGGTGTCGCCATCCCCCCACCGCTCCGGCGGGCGGAACAGGCTCCGCACCCGGCAGGCATCCGTGTCGCGCCGGTCCACATGCGGCGGAGTGCGGGACTCGGCAGGAACGCCGAAGGTCTCGCGCAGGAACGCCGCCACTGCCCCCATGCGTATGCGCCGATGAGATGCACAGTCATACAGGATAATATTGGATATTCTCACTGTGCTTCCTTTATCTTGGAGGCGGCCACCTCGGCGGCCCGCTTGCCCGAGAAGAGCATGGAGCCGAAGGTGGGCCCCATCCGGGCCAAGCCGTATGTCTCGGTGACAGACATGCCTGCTATGACTAGGCCGGGATACACCTCGCCGGTCTTGTGGACAACGTGCTCCTCGCCCTCGTCCACGTACATGGGGTTCATCCCCTTCCACTCCACCAAGCCCCGGTCTACCAGCCGCTTCACGGCCACCGAGTCGTGTCCGGAGGCATCTATTACCACCTTGGCCTCCAAGGCGACGGGATCCACACACGTTATGTTGCGGGGCAGCGCCGAGACCGGCATCCAGTTCACCACTATGCCTGTCACCCGGCCGTTCTTGAGTATGAGATCGTCGAATTTGGTCAGGTTCAGAAACTTGACGCCTGCGTCGCACGCCCCCGCTATCAGTTTGGAGACGGCGTGAGGGCCCGGCGTCAGATAGAGGCCCTCGCCGACCTTCTTGTAGGGGATACCCAGCTCGTCCCAGACTTTCTGTGCGGGCTCCCGGACCGTGACGGGGTTCATCATGTAGCCGCCCAGCCAAAAGCCCCCTCCCAGGTAGTTGTTCTGCTCTATAACGAGGACGCGCAGGCCCATCCCGGCCAAGTCCCGGGCAGCGGTCAGCCCCGCCGGGCCGGCCCCTATTATGATGATATCCGAGGAGCTCCTGTCCATCAGGACATCGTGGAACTCGGTGGCGATGGCCCGAGTTATCTCGGCCTCGCTGACCTTGGCAAATATCTTGGCGGGTTCTGCCTTCTGCATGGAACCGAGGCCCGGCGTTGTCAATTAATAGGTTGTCTTGGAGTATGCCGGAATTTTCATCACTGGAGCCGCCGGCGCGTCCGCGGGCGCGCGGTTCGGCTTGGCACGACTCGTGCAAGCCACCGGGCGCAGCACACGTCTGGGCCAAGCATGAATCAGCGGTATGTCCTCGGCTGTGCGTTGCCAGACCGCCGAATCCGCGAGCCGTACTTGAGGAGTGTAGATGGCATGCTCTCCCGGATCCGTGGCCACCGTTAAAATAACGAGGCGCAGGGCGCCGCCCTGTTGGGCAACTCCGACATACGCATGGTGTACGTGCTGCTGGACGGGGTGGGCGACTTGCCCCACCCTGACTTGGGCGGGAAGACCCCGCTGGAGGCAGCCTCCACGCCACACTTGGACGAGCTGTGCCGGAACGGGGTTCTGGGCGAGGTGGTGTCGGTAGGACGCGGAATAGCCCCCGAGTCGGACATTGCCGTATTCAACATGCTGGGGTACAGGTTTTCACACGCCGACTACGCGGGGCGGGGCGTGATAGAGTCCATAGGGGTGGGTATCGACTTCCGGGACGGAGACCTGGCCCTGCGGGGAAACTTTGCCACCCTGGACGAGGACGGCATCATAACCGACAGGAGGGCCGGCCGCCGCATCGACCCTGCGGAGGCCCGCCTCATCTCAAAGGAGATAGAGGAGAGTATACAGTTCTCCGAACCGGCCACCTCGGTGATGGTTGTACCCACCGTCGGGCACCGGGTCACAGTCCGGATCAGGTCCGGCCGCCCCCTCTCCGGCCGGATCACCAATACCGACCCCGCATACGTGAACGTGGGCGGAATGGGCATAGCCAAGGCCGTTGGAGACGTTCTGCGCATAGACAGGTGCCTGCCCCTGACTGACGGGGCCGCCCCCACAGCCAAATTAGTCAACGAGTTCATGGAGCAGTCAGTAGACATCATGGCCAAGAGCCGCATCAACGAGGCGCGGGAGGACCGTGGAGACAAACTGCTCAGCTGCATACTGCTCCGGGACGCCGGAAGCGCCTATCCCCGGGTCGCCCCCATAAACGAAAAGTACGCAATGCGCTTCTCCTGCATAGTGGACATGCCCGTGGAGCAGGGCATAGCACGAGTGCTGGACATGAAGACGTACGAGGCCGGCGGCATAGGTGACTATCCGCTGAAGGCAAGGGTGGCGGCCAAGGCTTTGGACACGCAGAATTCAATATATGTCCACATAAAGGGCCCCGACGAGTTCGGGCACGACGGCGATGCCATAGGTAAGACCCGGAGCATAGAGGATATAGACGGTGGATTCTTCGGATCACTCTTGGACCGCATAGACACCGACAACGTGGCGGTGGTGGTCTCGGCAGACCACTCCACCCCCTGCATAAACAAGGCTCACAGCGATGACCCCGTGCCGGTGCTGGTCTCGGGGAGAGGCACACGCCGCGACACCACCACCCGCATGACCGAGGAGCAGGCCCGACGGGGACGCATTGGCATGCTGGCCGGCTCCGAGGTGGTGGGCGCCGCCCTGAGCGTCATGCGAGCTCAAAGGTAGATATCCGGCCACTGCGGATCATGCCAGCCAGCCGCCGCCGCAGCAACTCCACGTCTATTGTATGATAGGTGCCGGCGCAGCGGGCCAGTTTTTTGAGGGCGCGGCCGAATATGGACAGACATATCGCATCCTCGTTCTTCTGGTAGTGCACCAAGCCGGCGGCGGCCAGTATTATCCCCTGCACCAGATCCTTCTCGCCCTCATAGCATCCCTTCCACACGCCCTCAAAGGACTCGTGGCACTCCCAGAAGCGCTCCCCGTTGAAGTAGGCTATGCCCTCGCGGATGGCGTCCTCCTTGGGGATCTCGGCCTCGTTGATGAGTCGGGTATCCACCGTGCCGCCCAGCGGCTCGAGTGCCTCCAGCGTGCCGGGCAGTGCGCCGTCCGGAATTGTGACGTCCAGCTCTATGTGGGCGGAGGCCACCCTGACGTCACGGACCGTCACCGGGCGGCCGGTCAGGGCGCGGGCGCGCCGCAGTATGCTGGGCGCGTCGGTTCTGGAGTAACCGTCATTCCCCAAGTGCAGCATGTAGCGTTCCACCATACGTACAATCCAGTGCGTCCATAAAAGTGCCCCCGGCAGGACGAACTCAAAGCCGTTCGGCAAGATGGCGTCTTGGCCATGTCCACGGCATTTCGCCGGCCGAGGCCGGTCTGTATCCGGCGCCTGCACACCCCGACCAAGCTGGCAGGTGCCAAACCTGGCAAGCAGGTTTTTACGTCGGAATGACTACCATACCGTGATGGATGAGCGGCTGCGCATAGTGGTGGGCATAACCGGCAGCACCGGGGCGATATACGGCATCCGTGTGCTGGAGGAGCTGAAAAGGCTGGGCCACCACACACACCTGGTACTCTCGGAGTGGGGCGAGAAGTGCATCGCGATGGAAACTGAGTACGACGCGGAGCAGGTGTGCCGCATGGCCGGCGAGGTCTCCAACGGCCGCAACATGGCCGCCAGCATATCCAGCGGCACGCACGCCACCGACGGCATGATAGTGGCGCCCTGCAGCATGAAGACGCTCTCGGCCATAGCCAACGGATACGACGTCACTCTGGTGGCCCGGGCGGCTGGTGTCACCATAAAAGAGTCCCGCCGGCTGGTGCTCATGGCGCGCGAGTCCCCGCTCTCGGCCATCCACTTGGAGAACATGTTGAAGCTGGCCCGGCTGGGCGTTGTGATACTGCCCCCCGTCACCGAGTTC
>JAGWAW010000070.1:0-4306 GCA_021296165.1 Nitrosopumilaceae archaeon
GATTTCAGAAGCGAGAATACGTACCGGGCGTCGTAGGCGCCGTCCCCCCACAGCCCCATGGAGATGCCCCTCTCCTCCCGGGCGGGCGCCCCGAAACCCTACAGGTTTTTCTTGTCTCTGCCGGAGTCCTCGCGGGCGGGGTCCTCATCGGAGTCCTCGCCCAAAAAGGCGCCCATCCCCGCCGGCGAGGCGGCCTGGTACGCACCCTCCATGGCGGACATAAAGTCCTCCCCGCCCCTCCAGAACGGAAAGCCCCCCAGACGCTTGGGCAGAGCCGCGGCCATGGCGGGCACCTCCGCCGTCCCGGCCGCCTCGGGAGCCCCGGAGCCCGCCCCACCCCAGAACTCGGCCGGATCCGCCGGCAGCGGCTGGGGGGGCTCGGCCGGCATCGCCTTTTCGCCCTCGGGCTCCAGATGTAGTCCGGCCATCTCCAGTATGCCGTCTCTCCCGGACCCCCGCATCTTGAATATTACAAACGGATCCCGATCAAACTCCTCGCCCAGCAGGATGTAGACCGCCGCTATGTGCTTGCACGGGTTGGCCCAGTCAGGGCAGTTGCATACGGTGTTCATGTCACCACTCCGGCCGGGAAACAGCGAGAGTCCGGCCGACGCGAACAATTCCTCTATGTTCTTGGGCATGCGGCCAGCCAGCAGCTCGGCGGCCATGGCGGGCCGGCCAACCAGCTCGGCGGCCAGCCGCTCCCACTCCGACGGGCTCAGCTGCCGGACCCCTATGCTCACCAGGTACGGCTGGCGCCTGGAGCCCTGCACCTTGGCGGTCACCGCCCCCCGGCCCACGTCCACCGATACTACCTGCCCCCGGCGGGCGTACGAGCGGCCCCGGTCCAGCCGGGCCCCCATTCCGAAGCCATCCAACACGGCCATCCAGCGCTCGGCCCACCAACTCTTCTCCCTGCCGCGGCCGGACTGGGACCGTATGCCCCCCTTGACGGGGCGGGGCGTCGACGGCGTGTAATAGTAGAACGACATGCCCTATCCGGCCGCCTCGGCGCTCAGGGCCAGCACGTCCCGCAGTTCGTCGTTGGAGAGCTCGGTCAGCCAGCCTTCGCCGGAGCCCACCGCCTGCTCGGCCATGTCCTTCTTGCGTTCTATCATCTCGCCTATGCGCTCCTCCAGCGTCCCGGAGCATATGAACTTGTAGACCTGGACGTTTCGGGTCTGGCCTATGCGGAAGGCCCGGTCGGTGGCCTGGTTCTCGACGGCCGGGTTCCACCAGCGGTCAAAGTGAAAGACGTGGCTGGCCGCCGTGATGTTCAACCCGGTGCCGCCGGCCTTGAGGGAGAGTATGAGCACCGGAGCCACACCCTCCTGGAACTGCTGTATCACGCGCTCGCGCTGTCCCTGGGACAGGCCGCCGTGGAAGAAGAGAGCCTCCCGCCCGAACGTCTCCTGTATGTGCCGCTTGAGCATGTGGCCCATCTGGACGAACTGCGTGAACACCAGGGCTTGGTCGCCCACCGATATGATCTCCTCGAGCATCTCGGCGAGCCGGTCCATCTTGCCGGAGCGGCCCGCCGCGCCCGACGGCTCACCCAGAAAGTGCGCCGGGTGGTTGCAGACCTGCTTGAGCTTGGAGAGGGTGGCCAGTATCAGGCCCCTCCGCTGCATGCCGTCGGCGGCGGCCAGGCTCTCCTCGGTATCCCTGAGTACCGAGGCGTACAGCGTGGCCTGCTCCCGGGTCAGGCTGCAGAACACGTTCATCTCCATCTTTTCTGGCAGGTCGGATATGATGGAATGGTCGGTCTTGAGCCGCCGCAGCACGAAGGGGCCGGTGGCACGCCGCAGGCGGTCGGCCGCTTCGGCGTCCTGGTGGGCCTGGATCGGCAGCAGAAAGTTGCGCCGGAACTCCTCCCGGTTGCCCAAGAGGCCGGGGTTCAGGAACTCCATTATCGACCACAGGTCGCCCACACTGTTCTCCACCGGCGTGCCGGTCAGAGCAAAGCGGGATTCGGCATGCAGGGACCTGACCGCCCGGGCCTGCTTGGTCTGGGGGTTCTTGACGTTCTGGGCCTCGTCCAGCACCACGCCGCCCCATTGTGTATCGGCCAGGAACTCGTCCCGGTGCGCCAGCCCATAACTGGTGATTGTTATGGCGCATCCAGCGGCGGCGCGCCCGAACTCCTCTCCCTTGAGTCGGCCGGGGCCGTGGTGCACCATCACGGGGAGGTCCGGCGAGAACCGGGCCGCCTCCCGCCGCCAGTTGCTTATGACCGAGGTGGGGCACACCACCAGGGTGGGGCGCCGGTCGCCGCCCGCCCAGCGGCTCTGTACGGCGGCCAGCGCCTGTATGGTCTTTCCCAGGCCCATGTCGTCGGCCAGGCACCCCCCCAGCCCCCACTTCTGCAGGAACGCCAGCCACGAGTACCCCCGGAGCTGGTATGGGCGCAGCGACCCGGCAAAGCCCTCCGGCGGCTCGGCGTCCTGCATCTTCACGCTCCCGTCCAGCTGCCCCAGCAGATCCTCCAGGGGGCCGGCGGCTTCCACCCCGTCGAACTCCAGACCGGGGGGCGCCTCTGCGGCGCCCGCCCTCATGCGGAGCATATCCAGGAATGTGGCGTTCCGCGTCCCCTTCTTGATGTATTTTATGGCAGAGCGTATCCCCTCGGCGTCCAGGGCCAGCCATTGGCCGCGGACGCTGACCAGGGGCTGCTTCAGACGGGCCAGCTCCTCCAGCTCCTCCACGGTCATGGTCTGGTCCCCCAGGGCCACCTTCCAGTCGAATCCAAGTATGGTGTCCATCGTCAGGACGCCCAGGCCGTCGGCGCGGGATGCCCTGACCTTGGCGCGGGCGGTGAGCTTAGATCTCGATCCTGTCCACCATGCCGGAAGCAGCACCGCGTGGCCGGCCTGCTTCAGGGCGGCGGCCTCCTCGGTCAGGAACCGGTGGGCCCCGGCGGTATCGGCGGCATGGCCGGCCAGCCCGCCGCCCTCGAGGCCGGCGGCTATTCCCGGACATATTCCGGCGGCCTGGCCCAGCGACGCCAGCAGGAACTCCCGTATGTTCCGGCCGTGCCGAGCCAGCGCCTCGGCCTCGGCCCCGTCCTTCCAGGCCAGGTCGGCGTGCACCATCAGGCTGGGGTCGGCCCGGGGCTGAACCATATAGCGGACATACCACTGCGGGTTCCGCCCGTCGGCGATGCTGGCGTCAGTACTATCATCCGGCATGGCTGGCTCCTCAAGGCGGAAGCAGAGCCGGAAGGGCGCCTCGGCCGAGGCGGCCACAGGACGCCGCCACTCCCGGACGTGGGCGGCCATCTGCGTTGTGTCGGCGCCGTGCCTGCCCATGCCCCCGTCCGTGTACCTCAGGGCATGGAGCCAGCGGTCGTGCGCGCTGTCAAACTCTTCCCGGCGGAGATCTCCAGATGTAGCCGACCGGTGGGTCGCCGCGCGCACCAGCTGGTCCACCATGCCTGACACTATGGTGCGCAGCACCCCGGTGGCCGGCCTCTTGGGCTGCGAGGAGCCAACCTTGGAGAGGGCCCGCGCCGCGGCGGGCATACGGCCGGCCATCCTCCCAAACCTCTCGGCATCATCCCCCTCCAGTACCGGCGTCCACACCGCCCAGTACGAGCCGGCCTCAGATACCATGTCGGGGAGAAACTGCTGGCGGGCCACCAGAGAGCCTGCAAGGCGCACGGCATTGGCCCAGTATGCCAGGTCCTCGCCCACCATCACACCGGCCGCCACGGTCCGCCTGCCCATCGCATGGCACAGGAGATCCACGGCCTCGTCGTGGTACAGCCAGTATGCCGTGACGGTCCACGGGGCCACCCTCGCCTTCGCGCCGGCCGGCGGAGGCTCGGAGATCATTCCGCTGGAGGGAATGGGGCCGGCCGCCGCGGTGGGCATCCAGACGGCCACCTCATGGGCGCGGTCCGCCGCCGCGAACTCCGGCACCATCTCCTCCAGGGCCGCGGCAAGCCGCCCGGCGGCGCCGAACGGGTACGCGCTCGGGCTGCGGACCGCCGTCTTGATCCGCGGCGCGGGGGTGCCGTCCGACGACTCCTCCCCCCACACTGCTAGGCCGCCCTCAAACTCGCCCGCGTGGAGGATTATCACTGCGTGTGGTCAATCACCGCACCAATACAAAAATCATGTGGAAGTTCTGGAGGAAATTATATACTTGAGTACGCACAGCCGCCAAACACCCGGGTACCACAGAACTTGATTTTTATACCACGGATTCCCTACATAGTATGGTACTTATGCACCGCTACAAGGGCCTCCGGGTATGCCTCACCAACGCGCAGGCGCGCCACGTAGACAGGATACGCGCCTCGCAG
>JAGWAW010000070.1:4451-11804 GCA_021296165.1 Nitrosopumilaceae archaeon
ACATATCCAACAAGTACGGGAACGGCAACCTAAAGTTCCGCTCCAAAAAGCGCGGCGGCAGGCTGTCGGTTGCGTGTGACATTCCGCCGAGGTTCATGGCCAACGTGCACGCGTCGTTCCCGGGCTTGGGCGTCATGCGACTGCATGATGAGCAGCCATACCAATACCCACACAATTGGCTGCACGGCTCCCGCTCGTTCATGCTCGTGGACAAGACGCCAAAGTCGTGGAAGCGCGTAAAGCCGAAGGACCGCGTCTACCGCCTGTTTGTATCATATGATTTGCCGGAGCCGGAGACCGCAAGCACCGGGGTGGTTGTGGGGATAGACCGCGGCATAACGAACCCCACTGTGGTCTGCAAGACCGACGGGAATACGGCCGAGTTCACATGCTATGATACGGCCGTCTCGTTCCGCAAAAACCGGTCGTGGAACGACGAGGCTCGGCGCACCATAGACCGGCGCAACAAGCACTCCCGTTCCACGAAAAAGATGAGGAAGCAGCGGGACAACTACAACTGGCACAACGCAAACGCCAGAGACTATGCCGAGTGGCTGCTGGCGAAGGAGATATGCTATGGCGTGGACATGATATGCATCGAGGATCTCGACATCGAGGCGATGACGCGCAAGGGAAATGCCAGCAAGAGGGGGCTGAACAGGGGCCTGCGGTACATCCGGCATGGAATGATACTCAGGAAAGTGCGCGTGGTGGCCGAACGGTTGGGCATACGGATCGTAGAAGTGAATCCAAAGCACACCAGCCAGGAATGCTATGTGTGCTCGCACATGGAAAAAGAGAACAGGAACGGCGAGCGGTTCCTATGCTTGGCGTGCGGGAGGCTGGACAACGCCGACAAGAACGCGGCGGCCAATATCACTCAACGGGGGACCGACATTATGGTTCCCGCGGGGGGAGGAATGACCCTCGAAAGGCGTGAAATGGGACGGACCCGGAAGCCACCAAAACTGGTGTGTACAGCTCCGGACGCCATGCGGCGGCGCGAGAGACAAGCGTGCAACCGGCCCAAGACATCAAGCGCCATGAAGCACTTGGGAAAGTACGCGTATGTCATGCGCGTATACTCAGGTATATAATTCCCGTTCTGGATGATTCGGGAATTTAGGATCCAACATTCTGCACGTCTGCAGATGGTGGTTTTCAGCACGCCGGCCACTGAAGATCTATGAGTTTGGATTCGGACACCACTTCACCTTTTGTGACAGCAGTCAAACCAAAGCCAGGGAACGGCAGCCTACCGAAGCGGGGCCAGACTACACCGGCAGATGATGTACTGTTCCCGGGCGCATCCATGGGGTATCTACGGAGCCGCATACGGAGATGTCCGGGCGCAACATGCGGCCAGAATGATGCTCCGCCGCACACTGCCGGACCTCGGGAGATTAACTAGCCCAGTACACCGGCACTCAATCCTGCCACCACACAGATGAGTGTCCTTGCTCTGCAAACGATCGGTAGCCAGATCTGGCCGCCTTGCTACCCAAAACCACTGCGGAGCGATGCAGTGTATCAATTGGATTGCTCCCCGGAAAAGAGACATCAGTACTACGAGCCGCACAAGGACCCGACCGCCAAGCCGCACAGTCAGACCTGCTCCGGATTGCAGCGCGGACTGGAACCTTACTGTACAAAAGGCTGCGATAAATTATATGCGGAAACCATGCTGCACCATAGTGAACCGACTGCCCATACTGCTGTTTGCCGCAGCCCTGATGCTGGGAATCTCGTACGGAATGCACGGTCCTGTGCTGCCCGTCTTTGCAAAGAACGAGGTGGGCGCCACGTACGCGGAACTGGGCCTGATCGGCGTGGCCAACTTTCTTCCGTACATGGTGATCCCTATATTCGTGGGGATACTCCTGGACCGCATAAACAACGGATACCTCCTCACGATGGGCTTCATACTCAATACGGTATCGCTGTTCCTGACGTCCACGGCCACCACCGTTGAGGAGCTGGTCGCGTACAGGGCCATGGTGGGGGTGGCGCACGCCTTCATCTGGCCGCCCTCCGAATCAATACTGTCCAGCAGCCAGAACAGCCGTGTGAAGAACATCTCGCTGTTTATCATGTTCTTTTCGGTGGGGTTCATGGTGGGCCCGCTGCTGGGGTCCCTGATCCTGGAGACGATGGGCACAGACTACCGCCTGCTCCTTCAGATCACGGCGTACGTGATGGCCGCCGGCCTGGTGTCCACCGTACTGACGCACTCCCGGGCCCCCAAGCAGGGATCCGGCAAGTTGAACCTCAAGTCGTTCGGCAAGATAGTTAAGTTCCCGGTGGTGGTCACGCTGCTGCTGTTCAGCACCGCCGCCTTTGGCATAATCCTCACGATATACCCGGCCTTCCTTAACGATCGTGGCATGGACGACACGGCCATACTGCTGCTGTACTTTGTGTTCGGGATAACCCGGGGAGGCTCGCTCCTGATGGCCGGATACCTGTCCCGGCGGGCGGTGCCCACCTTCGTGGCGTCCACGGTGCTGGTGACAATCGGAATGGGCATATCGGCGGTGGGGACCACCTTTGTGGAGTTTGCGGTGGCCCTGCTGATGCTGGGATTTGGATTCTCCATACTGTACCCGCTGGCCCTGGAGGTCATACTGCAGGGATCCAAGAAGAACACGTGGGGCCGGATGATCGGGGCATACGAGGCCATATTCGGAGTGGGTTGGGCCCTGGGCCCGGCGGTCAGTGCTTTTGTCACACAGACGCACGAGCCGGCCATCGTCTATTGGATATTCTGCGGAATAGGGGTCGCCGTGTCGGCGATGTCGGTCGTGTTTCGCCGCCGGCTGAGGCTGGTCAGCGCCCAGCGCCAAGGCGCACCCGGCTGAGCGTGGTCGGTGCCCACCCCGGCGCGGGCCGTCTGGTCTGCGCGGGCCGGCCTGACCGGGAGCATGGGCGCGTGCGGTGCAGAATCCCATACCATGGCATCATGTCGGGAGCCTGGGCGGGCCGGATCACTCCCCCAGCGCCTCGCGGATGAGCCGCAGCGTCTCCTGCGGGTCGGCCGAGCCCCGGGTCTTTCGCATTACCATGCCCACCAGGTGGTTTATGGTGGGCGGGTTGGTGCGGGCCCGCTCAGCGGCTTCCGGCTCCTCTTGGATCACCTGAGCCACCACGCCCGCCAGATCACCGGACGTGCCGGCCTCCCGGATCAGAGCCTCCGCGTCCCCGCCGTCCCGGGCCAGCCCGGCCAGTATCGTCCTTGCCTGGGAGCGGGTTATGCCGCCGCCGTCTATGGCCCCGGCCAGCGCCGACAGGTGTCCGGCCCGCAGCCGCGAGGCGGCCCTCTTCTCGCGCGTATCCATCACACCCATAAAGTCGGTCGTGATGAGGTTGGCGATCAGCCTGGCCGTCCTGCCGGTGTGCGACTCCTCGAACAACCTGCAGCAGAGGGCGTCGGCGGCCAGCACGGCGGCCACCTGCGGGGCAATCCCGTACCGGATGTAGCGGTCCCGCCGCGACATCACGCTCTCGGGCATGGCCTCGCGGATATGGCGCACCGTGTCATTGTCCATTACGACCCAGGGTATGTCGCCCTCCAGAAAGTAGCGGTAGTCCAGCTCGGCCTCCTTGGTCCTGGAGGGTATGGTGATGCGGCGCCGCTCGTCCCAGTGGCGGGTCTCCTGTACCACGGCGCGGCCCGCGTCGCACAGGCTGTTCTGCCTTGTGATCTCAAAGTGGAGGGCCTTCTCCAGGTCGTGGAACGAGTTGATGTTCTTTATCTCCACCTTGTTTCCCCCCCGCACCGAGACGTTTCCGTCGGCGCGCATGGCCCCGTCCAGGTGCGGGTCGGCGGCACCCAGCGACTCCACCGTGTCGGCCAGCATGTTCATAAAGTCGCGGGCCTGCCGGGGGTCCTCAAAGTCCGGCTCGGTCACTATCTCCACCAGGGCCACGCCGGCCCGGTTGTAGTCCACCAGGGTGGTGGCGCGGCCGTCGGCACCCCCCTCGTACGACAGACGGCCGGGGTCCTCCTCCAGCTGCACCCGGGTTATGCGGATGTCCCTGTCGCCCAGGCGCACCACGCCCCTTCCCCCCACGCTGGTGTTCCCGTACGCGTCATATTGCGTGATCTGAAAGTTCTTGGGCAGGTCCGGGTAAAAGTAGTTCTTCCTGAAGAACGCCAGCCGCTCCCCTGGGGTGCAGTTCAGCGACATGGCTATGGCCGCGGCGCTCCGCACCGCCGCCGCGTTCAGCAGCGGCAGCGTGCCGGGGAGTCCCATGCACACGGGGCAGACGTTGGTGTTGGGCCTCATGCCCCGGTAGTCGGCCCTGCACGGGCAGAAGAGCTTGGAGTTGAGTCCGGTCAGCTGGCAGTGGATCTCCAGGCCGATCATTGCACCACGCCCTCCAGCGCCCGGGCGGCGCCCAGGAGCGGCCCGTCCCGGAACGAGTCGGCTATCAGCTGCACGCCCACCGGCAGGCCGTCGCACGTGCCGCAGGGCACCGAGACGGCGGGCTTCCCGGCCAGGTTGGCCGCCACCGTGTTTATGTCCAGCTGGAAGAGTTCCACGGGGTCGTCCAGCATCTCGCCCAGCCGGAAGGGGGGGACCGGCACGGTGGGCGACACCAGATAGTCGTACGTACCGAACAGGCGGTTCACCTCCCGGGTCAGTCGGCTCTTCACCTTGAGGGCCTTCAGGAAGTACCGGCCTGCGTACCCGGCCGAGGGCACGAAGCCGCCGGCTATTATGCGGCGCTTGACCTCGGGGCCGAACCGGTCCCGGGACGCGGCCACATATCTGTGGAACTCGTAGCCCTCCCTCTCCAGCCCATACCCGTACCTGATGTTGTCGTACCTGGCCAGGTTGCTGCCCGCCTCCGTGGACGTGATGGTGTAGTAGGCCGCCACCGAGTAGTCGACCATCTCCAGCGAGACCTCCTCGCAGGCGGCCCCCAGCGACTCTAGGCCGGAGACCGCCCTCTCAAAGACGGTCCGCACCCCCGGATGCAGCGAGTCGGGGGCCATCTGCCGCACGAT
This sequence comes from Nitrosopumilaceae archaeon, assembly GCA_021296165.1. GTDB lineage: Archaea > Thermoproteota > Nitrososphaeria > Nitrososphaerales > Nitrosopumilaceae > VYCS01. Next base: position 9,463 of record JAGWAW010000070.1, read on the forward strand.
TCCTATCCTTTTGCCGTCCACGATATCCTCAGTGTCAGATACGGGGCGGGCGCCGGCGGTGGTGCCATCCCGCGGGTCGGGCCCCGATATTGCCTGCATCGCCAGCACTATGTCGGGTATGGTGCGCGCCAGCGGGCCCACCTGCTCTATGCTGTTGGCGTACGAGACCAGGCCGTACCGGCTCACCATACCATAGGTGGGCTTGAACCCGGCCACCCCGCAGAAGCTGGCCGGGTTGCGGACCGAGCCGCCGGTGTCCGAGCCCAATGAGATGGCGGCGGCGCCGGCGGCCACCGAGGCGGCGCTGCCCCCCGACGAGCCCCCCGGCACGTACCGGGGGTCGCGCGGGTTGAGCGTGGGCCCGTACGCGCTGAACTCGGTGGTGAGTCCCATGGCGAACTCGTCCAGGTTGGTCTTGCCCACTATTATGGCGCCCTCCCGCCTCAGCCTCTCCACCACCGTGGCCTCGTACGGCGACACGTACCCCTCCAGCATGCGCGAGGCGCAGGTAGTGGGCATCGCGCGGGTGCATATGTTGTCCTTTATGGATACGGGGACGCCTGCCAGCCTGCCGGGGTCCGAACCATCCCTCACCATACCATCTATGCGGCGGGCCTCGGACACGGCATCGGGGTTGGTCGATATGAAGATGTTCAGGCGCTCGGTATCGCGCATGCGCTCCAGCGTCCGTTCGATCACCTCCTCGGCGGAGACGCTCCCGGCGGACACCAACCGGGCGATCTCGTGGGCGGGTGCCTCCAGGTCCAACTAGCCCAACCTGGGGGCGCGTATGTGGCCCCCCGTGCCCATCTGGTGCCTGCGGTGCTCGTCGGCCCTCAGCTCGGCGGGAGTCATCTCCTGTACCAGTATGTCCTCGTCGTCCACCCCGGCCGAGTCCAGCACGCCAAAGTAGTCCAGCATCCTCTGCACCTTGTCCACGTATTCGGTACGGTCGTCTATGGTGATGCGCATCATGGCGGCCATGTCGGTTATCTCCTCCTTGGTAACCATTCCATGCCACCTACGGGGTCAGCCGGTCCACGTCCCGGGGGTAGAATGTGGCGTCGCGGATGTTCCCCGTTCCGGTCATGGCCATCATGAGCCGCTCCAGCCCTATGCCACAGCCGGCGTGGGGGGGCATTCCGTACTCGAAGGCCTCCAGATGGTGTGCAAATGAGGCCGTCTTCATTCCCTTGTTGCGCATGTTCCGCTCCAGGCCGGCGCGGTCGTTCATGCGGGTGCTGCCCGAGGAGAGCTCCAGATCCCCCCACATCAGATCGAACGACTCGGAGACCCGCGGGTCATCCTGTTTGGTCTTGACGTAGAACGGCTTGGGCCCCATGGGCCAGTCGGTGATAAAGTACATCCCGTCCAGCCCCAGCCGGCGCAGCCATGACGGGTGCAGGTCGTCGCCCCACTCCATGTGGAGGTCGGTCTCGTCGCGGATGCGGCCGGCCAGCTCCTCGTACGTGTACCGGGGGATGTCGGTGGTGCCGGGTATGTCGTATTTGGCTCCCGGGTTCTGCTCCGCGTACTCCCGAACGGCGCCGGCGGCCCGGTGCACCACCTCGGCCGTGCGGTCCATTATGTCGTTGTAGTCCACAAAGGCCTCCTCCATGTCTATGGAGATGGCCTCGGCCAGGTGGCGGTTGGTGCGGGAGGGCTCGGCCCGGAATATCGGGGATATCTCAAAGACCCGCTCAAAGGACATGGTCAGCTGCTCCTTGTACAGCTGCGGGCTCTGCGCCAGGAACGCCTCCTTGTCGTAGTAGAATATGGGGAATAGTGCGGAGCCCCCCTCCGTCGCAGAGGCGATCATCTTGGGGGTGCTTATCTCGGTGAAGCCATTCCCGTAAAAGTACTCGCGAACGGCGCGCAGCACGGCTGTGCGCGCCCCGAAGATGTGGCGGAGCGGCTCCCGCCTCAGGTCTATGCAACGTATCTCGAGGCGGGTGTCTATGTTGGGGACCGACACGGTGGCTGGCTCGAACGGCGGGGTGCGGCTGGCCGTCGAGAGCACCCTCAGCGCGCTGGGTATGATCTCGACTCCCCCCGGCGCCCGTGTTGACGCGGATGCCCGGCCCCGGACGGCTACCGAGGAGTGCGGCTTTGCCCTGGTGAGCGTGGAGCGGATGTCATCGTCGCACACGCCCTTCTTGGCCACGATCTGGACGGGTCCGTCCCGGTCGCGCAGTGTGGCAAACGTGATGTTGCCGTGGGCTCGGACGGCGGCCACCCACCCCATCACAACGACCTCCTCGCCGTCCAAGGCGGGATCCATCTCCGAGGACAGGTGCGTGCGGCGTATGTCTCCCAGCCCCTCCGGCGGCTCCATGTGGCGG
>JAGWAW010000202.1 GCA_021296165.1 Nitrosopumilaceae archaeon
TCTTCCCGCGGGTCAGTTACAGCTGATCTAATTAGATAATGGCCCTCCCACTCACCCACAACATTCTGTAGATGAGCGTCTAGGATTCAGCTGCTTTGCAGCTTCCGAGGTGGTGCTGCTGACCGATACCGTGTGGCCGGCTCTAACCAGCGTGGGCCTCCTGCCCCTGCAGGAGCTGGGCCACCTGCTGGTCTTTTCTGGGTTGGGACTGCTGGCGCTGGCGGTGTTCCGCAATGACTGAGAGGCAGCTCCACCTCATGCAGGTAATAGGGAACAGCCCCGGAATACGCTTCCGGGAGATAATGCGCCAGACGGGCATGAAGAACGGCGTGCTCAGCCACCACCTCCGGGCCCTGGAGAAGACCGGCAGGATCCGGGTGATGCGCAGTGCCCGGTCAACGTCATACTCCACCCGGAATATGAGCGAGGGCCATCTCAGGGTGGCGGGAGCACTGCAAAAGTCCACCCCTCGAGCCATACTGCTGGCGCTGGCTGCCGAGGACGGCCGCCGGTTCTCCGAGCTAGTCGACTGCTGCGGCAAGTCACCGTCGACCGTATCGCTCTACCTGAAGGCGCTGATCAAGGATGGACTGGTCGCCGCAAAAAAGTCGGGTTTTGCAAAAAGATACCACATCACCTGCCGCAGCGAGGTGGACAGGCTCGTTGAGTTGTACGGGCCGCGCTCTTCCGACAGGCCAATATCCGGGTTCGAGGACATCATAAACTCCCTGTAGCGCCACACATGCCCCATGCTGTCCTGGCGCGGTACCCACACGACATGAGACCTTATGCGTAATTCTCCCTAATATAATACACCGGCATTGCATGGCAAAAACCCCATATTACACCCGACTAGTACGGTCATATATGTACTACATGCATACAATACAGCCTGGGCAAGATAACCCGCGCCGTCCACGTCGCCCACTCCAACGGCCGCCTGCTGGGCGGCCTGCCCCACTACGTGAACGCGGCATCCGACCGCGCGCGGGGAAAGGAGCTATACCGCATGGCCGTGCACCGTACGGGCGTCTACCGGTCGCGCTTCGCCGACTATGTCATACGGGACGTGCGGGGATCCCACCGGGCGTGGCGCACGAACCGGCTTGCGGATCCGCACGCCCGGACGCCGCACTACCACAATGCGGCGGCGCAGACCGACTCTTTTGAGATTGCGTTCGACGACTCCTCGAAGCGATGGAATGGTTCGCCGGCCATACACGTGGCAATATACGGGAATGGTAGGCCAAACCAGCCCTGGATGGCATTCCATGTGCCACCATACGTTGTGGAGCGGCTCACCGGGCCGGGAGTCGTGCCCAAGACCGTGCGGCTCGACAGGACGGAGATACACATAACATATGAGAAATATGTGCCCGACCGCGAGCCGGCGTCCTGGGCCGGGGTGGACATGAACGGCAACAACAACACCTACGCGTACGCCAACGGCATGGCATCTGTGGCGTGGAACGACTACCGTAGGGAGTACAACCGGGCATACGGCAAGATAATGAGGGTGAAGCGGCGCGGCGACAGGCGCATCATGGAAAAGTATGCAGAACAAGCATGGGAAAAATACAGGAACCGCGTCCGCGACCACACCAGAAAGGAGGCGCGCGCATTCGCCTCGTCCGGGTGCGGTATCGGGTGTGAGGCGCTGAACATACACAGGCTGTACACCAAGGACTCTCACGTGTCGCCGTACGTGCGGGGCAGGCTAAAGTCCACGCTGAACGCGGGACAGAGACGGCGCGCACTGATCAATGCAGTCGAGTCCGAGGGGCTGCCGCACATGGGGGTGGACCCGGCGGGCACGTCGGCCAGGTGCCTCGGGTGCGGCGGCAGGCTGGTACGCTCCGTGGTGCGGCACAGGGACGCGCGCAACATGTGGTGCCAGCCATGCCACGCCATGAGGGAGCGGGACGGCAACGGTGGAGCGAACATCCTGTTTCGCACGATCACGGCGCTTGTCATGGAGTGTACGGGCCGTACCGGCCCGGCGCGCGGGGTCACGCTCCAAACCATGTTGCACATGCTGCGCGAGGCGGTCGCCGACCCGCGCATG
>JAGWAW010000203.1:0-1181 GCA_021296165.1 Nitrosopumilaceae archaeon
CGCTCCGCGCGGTCTGGGATCCGCATGGCGGCCGGGCTGTTCAGGTCGCGTTAGGCCGCGAATTATGAAACGCTGTCTGTGCATGCGCAAAGGGATAAATTCACTGCCACAAAAGGCTGGCCGTGAGCACCTGCACCAAATGCAAGAGTGACATACCTCGGGACGCGGTTCTGGATCCGTTCGCCGCGCGGTATCCCTGCTGTAACAAGTGCTGGAACGAGTGGAAGGAGTACCGCGTGATGGTCATAAACGAGATGCGGCTGGACATGTCCATGCTGGACCACCGCAAGGTGCTCAAGAAGCAGGAAAAGATATTCGCCGGCATCATGACACCCGACGGCGGGATGGTCGACTACACCAACGAGGACAACCGCAATCCCGACGCCTAGACGCCCAACATGTCCTTGGCCGTATCCGGAGTCATCAGCAGTATGCGCCTTCTGGACTCGGGATCCATCCCTCCCAGAATCCGGCGTGTCGACGAGGACAGCGCCTCCCGGCCGGCCGGCCCCATATGCGCAAAGACGGCCACCAAGCCATCCATGTGCAGAGCGGCCACTCGGCCAGGGGCTGCCGCGATGCCTCGGGCATACGCCCCCAGCAGTACCCCCCTCTCCGCCTCGCCCATCCCGGCCAGAACTTCAAGCCACGTCCCAAAGAGCTTGGCAAACACCGGAAACGGTAACCCCGGGCTGGCCTCCAAGGCATGGCCGACTATCTCATCCTGCTCGTCGGCGGGCAGCGCTGGAAACTCTGACATGCGCCTTCTGAGGATGGGCTTTCGGAGAAAGTCCGGAAGCCCGGCCAGTGTCGCGATGATGTTGCCTGCATAGTTGTCCGTCTCGCCGTAACCGCTCAACCACATGCCCTCCATGCCCGTGATAATAAACCAATCTTGTGCGGGTTCAGACATCGTACGCCGCCGCCCCGTGCGGGCCGCCCTCCGGCGCCCACGACCGGCCACAACAGGAAGTGGGGCGGACTGCAGCTTTTCAATCAGACCCATATGCGCGATTAGGCGTGGCGCATGTACCAGCGGGTTCTCACTGCCGCCTATTGGGTGGTTTGCTTGGTTTGGACGTATTTTCTGTAAATCACGCCTTGGGGAATATTCACAATCGAGATTGAATCTCGAGTTGCGTAATTTTCTGGCGCCCCCACCGCGCATCTGAAGGGGGATC
>JAGWAW010000203.1:1371-2117 GCA_021296165.1 Nitrosopumilaceae archaeon
ACCCCGGAAAAGGAGACCGCTTTTGGCACGATTTTACACAGACTCTGGCCCCTCATTTATGCTTCGCCTCCCATGATGCCAGAAACTCGCCCGGCGGGACGTACTTTAGGGCAGAGTGTAGCCTGGCATGGTTGTAGTCCCGGAATGCCTCGGATATGACTGCCTCGGCCTCTTGGTAGTTGGCAAAGTCGTGCGGCCAGATGTACTCGCGCTTGAGGGTGCCGTGGAACCATTCCATGTGGCCGTTCTGCTCCGGTGTGTGGGTTCGGATAAAGATGGGGTGGATGCCCAGAAGGGAGGCGGCCTTTCGGAACTTTTTGCCCGCATACTGGGAGCCGTTGTCGTACTGGAGCGTGAGCTTCGAGCAGTCCGGCTTGGCGGCGGCGACAGCTTCCACCAGTGATTCGATGGCGACGAACCGGTAGGAGATCCACTGCCGTGTGAAGATATCCAAGACGTTGAAACAGAAGCACCACCCATCCACCGGCCCGCACCAAACATAGTGTGTGGTCCGTCTCCCAGACCTCGTTGGGGCGGTCCGCCTTGATCGGCGTCCAGCGGGTCTTGGCGGCCCGCATGCGCTGCGGCTCGTCCCATCCGATCTTCTGGTAGGTGCGGCGCACCGTCTTGCGGTTGACCGCCCTGCCCAGCCTCCTGGATATCTCCACGGCCACCCTTCGGGTGCCGTAGAACGGCCTCTCGTCCCGGATCTCCCGTATCATTCGCAGCATATCCGGGTCGATGGC
>JAGWAW010000204.1:0-1163 GCA_021296165.1 Nitrosopumilaceae archaeon
AATGGTCCAGTGCGCCTGTCCGGCCATGCTGGCTGACAGTCCGGGGCGGATCATATATACTATTCAATATGGAGATCGGCTTGACTTCACGCCCCCCAGCACATTCCATCCGTGTGAATGGAGTTTAGCGCCGGTTTGCCAGCTATCAGGTCACATTTTCGTTTACTGTATAATGGATATTATGTGTAATTGAAATCAATACTTTTAGTCGGTCAATATTTGTTCCCAATTGCATGCTCATTGCTGCCGACCGCGCCGGAAATGCGAAACCCTCCGGACAATATGTTCACAGCACGGCGGCTCGCTCGGCCAGCATATCTTCTAGGCTGCGGCCGGGGGGCACCGATACCATTCCAAAGCATCCGGGTGCCTCCCCGTCCCGTTCCGGAAATTGGAGGGCGACACCGGACAGCTCCTCGCACAGAGAATCCAGCTCGCCGGATGTTCCCAGCGCTACCACGACTGCGTCCGGGCCGACCCCCGCACCCGCACTCCCTATGGCCTCGGATATCTGGGTGGTCCCGACCAGCCTCAGCATCATGTCTGTCTCTATGCGGTCGGTGAGCATTGCGCCGCGCCTCTCTGCCTCGACGGATATCTCCAGTATGCGCCGCAGGTGAGAGGCTCCCAGTATGTACTCGGCGTTTATGGACTGTATCCGCATGCCGGCAAAGTGGCGCCGCAGTGCGTCGGGGTCCGCCACGCCGCTTGGTATGCATATCGCCGCCACACCGACGTCTCCGATATCAAAGCGGCGGGTCGGGGATCCCCCGTGTATGACCGGAATTATATCCACCCGGTCCCCGTCCCGTATGGTGGCCGAGAGTCCGCCCGATACCGAGGAGTCGGCCCCATTGATGGCCACCAGCACGTTACGAGTGTCCAGATCAGGTGTCCCCGAAGGCTTGCAATCTGCCAGCATGCCGAAGAGATCTGATATGGTGATACCGTCGCCGTCCAACGTGACGGTTCCAGCTGGAAACGATTTTCTTGCCCCGCCCAACATCCGTACCGTTATCATGGCTTGGTATCGTCCGAGGCGGGTTCGGCATCTGCCCCGGCGGGTGCCTCTGTCTCCTCGGCCTTGGCATCTGCCATCTCGGCAGGCTTCGCATCCGGTACAACCTCCACATCTTTGGCATCTGCCATCTCGGCAGGCTTCG
>JAGWAW010000204.1:1472-2166 GCA_021296165.1 Nitrosopumilaceae archaeon
ATCTGCCATCTCGGCAGGCTTCGCATCCGGTACAACCTCCACATCTTTGGCATCTGCCATCTCGGCAGGCTTCGCATCCTGTGTATCTTTGGCCGAGTCGTTGGCCTGTTCGAGTGCCTCGGCCGCCTCGGCAGCGGCCTCCTCCTCGCGGGCCCGCTGATCTGCCTCTCTCCTGAGGCGCTCGCGGGTGGCCCGCTTCTTGGTCTTCGTGATGAATCCGGCTATCTTGTTCTTTAGTTCCTTGGAGGTTATGGTGGATATCTTCATCAGGGCGCGCTTGTTGTCCTCAAAGTTCTCGCCGAAGCTGTCCTCGTACTTTTCGAGGACCTCCATGGAGAGTTTTCTTACCCTGTTCACCGATTATGCGGCCAGACGGGCCTAATTATACCTATACCGATTTGTTAGAGGTTATGCGTAATCGCACAACTTGGCAGCATTGGACGGCCCCGGCCCGTTCCGGCCGGCACCGTCCACCCCGGGCCCGCCCACCGGCTCACCGTCGGCGAAACTGTGGCGCCCCGGTTTGTGCGCCCCCGGCAGGCGCCATTCGGCGCCTGCGCTGTGGCCCTCTGACAGCCGCAAGACGTTGGATAATGTCGATCTCTGGTTTCCGGTCATGCGCGGGTCGGCGACCGCCTCGCGCAGCATGTGCAACATGGTTTGGAGCGTGACCCCGCGCGCCGGGCCGGTACGG
>JAGWAW010000071.1 GCA_021296165.1 Nitrosopumilaceae archaeon
CCGTTCCAGTATGCGCCTGGCCACCATCGTGGAGTTCCAGCTGCCGCGTACAAAGCCGCTCTCGCCGGGCGGCTTGTCGAGATCCTCCTCGATTATCCGCTCCTGCTCCGGATCCAGCTTCCGCGGCCTGCCCGGGCTCTTGCCGTCGTGCCTGCCCTCCAAGCCTTCGCGCTCCATCCTGGACAGCCACCGGTGGACGGTGCTGATCCCGCGCCCCACGGTGCGGGCTATCTCTTTGAGCAGCCTGCCGCGCTTTCTGAGTATGGCTGCCTGAAGCCGGTCCTTGGACTTGCCGGAGCGCTCGCGCCTGTACGTCTCTTCCAGTTCGGACAGCTGCACACCTGCCAGGTACTCTTCTCCCCTCTTCACCAGTGCTGCCTTCGGCATGGGGGTCTGGGGGATGGGGGGCGATCTATGTCTTCCGGTCCGTCACGTGCTTTTCCATTCTTTTTGGCGAGTACTATGCAGGACGGCCGGTGCTACGCGCGCTTTACGACCATGCCGGATGTATCCCCGTACGTGCTGCGGTCCGTGACAGTGCAGGCCGCGCAGGGGGAGCACGTGCCCGTGTTGCTCCACCTGACGGCCACCCCGCTCGCGCTGACATGGTCCCCAATATGCGACGGGACCACCGCGGAGAGCATATTGGTGCAGTTTTACGTGAAGACGTTCACGATAGACGTGGGGTAGGCTCGCGGATGCCGCCGCGGGGAGGGGGCGCTGCGTGTTTTTCGCGCGGCCGATCCGTCAAAAACTACCCAAACACGTTCCCAGCACTCTACCTGGCCGCCCCGTTCCAGATGTGCGCTTCTGCTAGGGCGCCATTCCGGGACAGGCGCCGTTTTTGGGACAGCGCGCCGAATGCGGATCGTCCATTTTTAATAGCCCTGAAGGCGCCACGGCATCATGGAAAGGATGCCCGACGCATATGCGGCATACGGAAGGGGTTCGGGACGGACGCATGACGGCTGCGAGGAGGCCAGCAAGGCATGATGGAAGCGGAGGGCATAACGGCCATGCAGAGCGCCAGCAGCGCACTGGACTATGCCGACACGAAGAGGCGCAGCATGATACTGCCCAAAAAGCAGCGTCTGGAGCAGTATTTCTCAAGCGCCCCGTTGGCCCGCCTGATGGCATCCATGATGGACTACCCGCAAGAGGACATCAGCATACTGGATCCCGGGGCCGGCGTGGGGTCGCTCTTTGCAGCGTGCATCGAGGAGGTATGCGGGTTGGAGCGGCCGCCGCGTAGCGTATCGTTGTTCGCCTACGAAGTGGATCCCGCCCTCTGGGACAGCTTGGGCGACTCGTTGGGGCGCGTCGGGGAGATGTGTGAGAGGCGCGACATACGGTTCTCTGGAAACCTGTTAAAGAGGGACTTTGTCTCCGACTACTCGCGTGGCGTGGCGCCCCATGGATTCACCCACGCCATAATGAACCCCCCGTACGGAAAGATCAGCGTGTCGTCCAAACCATACGAGGATCTGCGCCGTGTAGGCCTACAGACTACAAACACGTACGCGGCATTCGTCGCCATATCCCAGAATATGCTGGGCGACGGCGGCCAGATGGTATTCATCTCTCCCAGAAGCTTCTGCAACGGGACGTACTTTGACCCATTCAGGAAGAGGTTGCTGGAGTCGATGGCGCTCCGGCGGATACACCTGTTCGGTTCCCGCACGTCGCCGTTCCGTGATGACAGCGTGCTACAGGAGAACGTGATAATCCACGCCGAGAAGCGCGGCCATCCTGGGATGGTAGTCGTCTCCTCAAGCGCGGGCCCCCGGGACCGCGTCGAGGGCAGGCGCGTGGATTCCTCCAAGGTTGTCTTCGATGACGACCCGCGGCGCTTCATACACATAGTTCCCGATGCGGCCGGAGCCCGCATATCGTCCAGGGTGAGGGGGCTGGAGTGTACGCTGGACAATCTGGGCCTGGGCGTGTCGACCGGCAGGGTGGTGGACTTTCGCATACGGGACGAGTTGAGGCCCGGCGCCACGGACGGGGCGGTCCCGCTGGTCCGGCCCTTCAACATATCCGGCGGAACGATGGCGTTCCCGATCGAGGGCAGGAAGCATCACAACTTCATCATGGAGAGCGAAAAATCAAAAAAATTGCTGGTGGAGAATGGCAGCTATGTACTGGTCAAGCGCTTTACCACGGTTGAAGAGAAGAGGCGCGTGGTTGCGGCGGTGTGGACCGGCAAGGAGTACGGGACCAAACTGGTCGGTTTTGAGAACCGTACCAACTATCTTCACCGGGACGGCGGCGGCCTTGACCTGCTGACCGCCAGGGGCCTGTGGGCGTTCCTCAACTCTACGGTGGTCGACTCGTACTTTAGGCAGTTCAACGGAAGCACGCAGGTAAACGCCACAGACCTGAGGTACCTCAGGTATCCATCCGAGGGCAGGCTGCGGCGGCTGGGGGCCGCTGTACCCGACGGCCGCCCCGAACAGGAGATCCTGGACAATACGGTGGAAGGACTGCTCTTTGGCTCGTAAGGGCTTGGGCCGCGCAAAGGTGGACGAGGCCCTCGACATCCTCAGGCAGCTCGGGTTTCCGAGGCAGCAGCAGAACGAGAGGTCGGCCCTGACGCTACTCGTCCTGCTGGGACTCAAGCCTAACGACCCCTGGAGCAGTTCGGCCAGCCCCATGCTGGGGATCACCCAGATGATGGACCTGTTCAGGGACCGCTACTCCAAGGAGTATGCTCCAAACTCGCGCGAGACCGTCAGGAGGCAGACCGTCCACCAGTTTCTGCAGGCCGCCCTGATAGTAAAGAACCCCGACAGGCCCGACAGGCCCACCAACAGCGGCAAGACCGTCTACCGGATTGATAAGGCCGCCCTGGGACTGCTCCGGCATTATGGCACCGCCCAGTGGGTGGAGTTGCTGGACAAATACCTAGCCGAGCGTCCGGCGCTGCAACAGGAGTATGACAGCCGCCGCAGGATGGCAGAGATCCCGCTTAGGCTGTCGTCCGGGGACGAGGTGCGCCTCTCCCCCGGAGGGCAGAACACGCTGGTCAGAACTATATGCGTCGAGTTTGCGCGCCGGTTCGCGCCGGGGGGAACACTTCTGTACGTGGGCGACACCGCCAAAAAGTTTGCCCACTTTGACAGGGAGGAGCTGGAGAGGCTGGGGGTTAGCTTGGAGCCGCACGGGAAGATTCCCGACGTTATAATCCACGATATGCGGCGGAACTGGCTGTTTCTGGTGGAGGCGGTCACCACGCACGGTCCGATAGACTCCAAGAGGAGGAGAGAGCTTCAGGAGTTGTTTGCAGACTCAAAGGCCGGGCTGGTGTACGTTACGGCGTTCACTGGCAAGGAGGTGATGAAGCGGTACGTCGCCGAGATATCTTGGGAGACGGAGGTGTGGGTGGCCGACTCTCCCGACCATCTGATACACTTTGACGGAGAGCGGTTCTTGGGGCCGTTTAGGCAGACGTAATTCCATCAACTGTCCCAAAAACGGCACCCGGAGCGGGGATGATGTCCAAGGTGGAAGCGAAGGCCGGCGCCGTCCGGGCATCTTTGTCCCAGTCTGTTTCAGGCTACCTGGCTGTCCGGTCCACCGAGGGAATTGTATGCTTGGCAAGATTTCAGGCACGCCGGTTAGAGCGTAAGTACGTGGCTTGGTTGAGCGGGTATTCCCCAAAAACGACGGCCTGTGGCCTTGTTCTCGTCCAATGGACTATGGGCGTGCCTCCAAGATTGGACATATTTTTGAGGTACACGTTTAGGCTCAGCACGAATTTGCCAAGGTGCCCTCGGCAATGCGCTGCCGCAGCTCGCGGTATATCGAGGTGCCGCGCAGCCGCCACGTCCGGATGCGCATCCACAGTATGCTGCACCGCCACATGCCGCGCAGGCTGCATACCTGCCTGCGCACGTTGCGGTTGCCCACCACCATACGCATGGCCCTCTCGGAGTGGTTGTTGGTAGGATCCACATCGTACAGCACGAACGTGAACAGGTTTGGCGCCGCCTTGACCAGCGTCTGGGCGAATTTGGTGGTGTACTGTCCGGCTATCTCAAGGGCCTGCCGCACGTATGCCTCGTATGCGTGATAGTCTCCGCGCGGGCCCGCCTTCGCTACGTGGTACAGATGCTTCAGGCGCTCCAGCAGTATGCGCGCGTCGCGGCAGTCGGTCCGCTCCCCTCCCGCCCTCTTGGCTGCCCGGGCCTCGGCCTCGGCGTCCCGCAGGATGTGCGCCCAGCACCGCTGCATGATCTCCAGTATCTCATATACGACGTACCCGTCGACGGTGGCCGGCCTGCCGGGGACCATGGCGTGCTCCTCGAACGTGGCCCGGGAGCGGGAGCCGGACAGGTGGTAGCATACCGTGTCGCGGGCGGCGGCCACCCACGCCCAGCCGCTCTCCCCCATGATGGGGTATGAGGTCTCGTCGTACCCTATGCCATCGGCGTCCTTCAGGCCGTCCCTCATGGTTTGGGCTTCTGGCTCCAGCCCGACGGCCACCGCATCGAGCGCGTGCTGGATGGTTGCCTTGGAAAACCTCCCCCCGTACTTGTCTTTCAGGGATTCTGCCACCCCCTCGTAGGTGCCCTTCTTCTCCCAGGAGTCGGACACCTCGGCCAATAGGTTGGGCCCCAGCGACGTTCATTCCACCATGCCGGTCTTGGCCTCGGTCATTCCGCCGCAGTCCTGGCACTCGCACGTCTATACTATGTGACATGTAGTAACGGAACGGGGCGGAGGTGGGACGTCGGTCCTCATCTCGGGTACTATCCTGACCGTCTTCAGGTTCGTGCCTCCGCACGAGTCGTACCTGTCCGGCGTGTGGCGTACGGTATCATCTGCCTTCCGGCTGGCCGACACGCCCGTGTGCCCCTTGTGCCGGCCGCGCCTGCCGTCGGGGTTCTTCCTTTTCCGCTCCTCCTTCTGGGCGTTGATCTCCTGGGTTATGGTCTTCTTGGAGGGGGGCGTGTGCTGGTTGTCGTACGCCTTGATGACCTGCCCGCGCTCGGCCAGCCGGGCCCGGAGCTCCTCGTTCTCTACCCTGACGGCCTCCATCTCCAATACGGCCCGGTCACGCTCAAGCGCCAGCCGTGCCAGCTGGTCGCCCTGCTCGCGTATCGTGCGCTCGTGTCTCCTTACCATGCCAATCACCTTGGCCAGCTCGTCCCGCAGCAGTTTGACGTCTGTGTTGGGCATAGGATCGGATCCGCGGGGAACAATATTTAGATCTTTACGCTGAGCCTAAACATGTACACTGAACTTCACCAAAACTTCATAAAGCCGTGCTTGGAAGCAATGGTATGAGAGGTAAAGGGTGGGATATCAGTGGTCTAGATTTCAAGAATGGTAGCAGTTATGACCATTCGATTAAATTATTAATTACAGTCTACGCAAAAGACTATTTGGTAAACTGTATGCTGGCTATGTTTATTGCTGACAACAACATTACAACGACGAACCGAACCATACGCAAGCGGGTTAAGAATGTGGCCGAATGTGATGTAAAGTATGTGAAAAACACACTAAGATGTGATCGTTGTGAGTTGGTTCACGTACAGAAGGTTTTAGAGTGTGTGGTTGAAAGTTCGGTACGTCAGAGATATGGAGTTGTCTATACTCCAACCATAATTACGGAATACATAACAAGAAAGTCTATCGGAAAGGGCACGAGAACGGTCTGTGACCCTGCTTGTGGAACTGGCGTGTTTTTGTTGAGCGCCGTAAAAAGAATCCACCAGCTTTCCGGCAGACGCGTCTCGGACATTATTGAGAACAGCATTTTTGGAGCGGACATTTTGGAGGAGCATATAACTTACACCAAGATTGTGCTAATTTTATACATGCTATATATTGGAGAAGATAAACAATACCTTAATTTTAACCTAAACTGCTGTGACAGCCTGACGTTCGATTGGAAAAATGCACATCCAGCCGTTTCAACTGGATTTGATGCGGTAATCGGCAATCCACCATACATCCGCATACAAGACATGGAGAATGTACAAAAAACTGCCTTGCGTACAAGATGGCGGACATGTACCAACGGTTCGTACAACATCTACTTTGCATTCTTTGAGTTGGGCGTAGGGATTCTGAGCAGCACAGGTACGCTCGGGTATGTGACCTCCAACAACTTCTTTACCTCCTTTGCAGGCAAGAATCTAAGGGGGTGGATGCAGGAAAACCGTTACGTTCGGCGAATACTAGATTTCACACACTTAATACTATTCGAAGCAACTAGTTATACATGTATTGTATTTCTGGACCGACGAAAAAAGAATGGTATTGGATATAATTATGTCACCGAGTATAATGATCTTGTGGCCCTCAATTCGATTAAATTTGATATTAATCCCTACCACAAGCTCCGGTATGAGAAGTGGAGGTTGCTAAAGTCTGACGAGCGCGAGATCATTGAAAAAATAGAATCTACTGGGCGACCACTCGGGATGGTGTCAGACATCCATAGTGGGATAGCTACATTGAAGGACAAGGTATTTCTGCTACCGTATTCGGATGACGAGTATATAGAAAAGATATATGCTGGCAGAGTGTATAGAATAGAGAGTAGCATTACAAGAAATATTATCAAAATACCTGACTTGGGTAACAAGCCTAGCCAAGCACTACCAACAAACAAGATAGTGTTCCCATATAGGAAGGTCAGTAAACGGTATGAACCGTTACCAGAAAGAGAGTTGAAGGACGTATATCCTGGTTGCTACCAATACTTATGTGCTAACAAAACAGTGCTACTAAAACGAGATGGGGGGAAGCAGAACGGCAGGGCATGGTATGCATATGGAAGGAGTCAGGGGTTTGACACAGACGGTAGAAAACTACTGACGCCCACATTCAGCATCAAGCCACGATTTCACTTTGATGACAATGGCAACTCATTCTTTTGTAATGGGTATGCTATATGCAACTCTGATATCCCGTTAATAGTCATACAGAAAATACTTAATTCTAACGTGTTGGCATACTACATAACAAAGACCAGTGTTTCTGTTGCAGGTGGCTACGGATGTTTCCAGAAGAATTTCATAGAGCGGTTCGGGATACCAGATCTTACCGATATGGAAATAGAACGTATTGAAGACATGACTGATCAAGATCATCTAGAGGAATTATTGGCCGAAAAGTACAATATTAGCGCATTAATATATCAGTAGTGCCATGTCGTTTTTTGTATTCATTTAACAAGTCTGGGACTAGGCT
>JAGWAW010000072.1 GCA_021296165.1 Nitrosopumilaceae archaeon
GCCTGTCGCGGCGTGCTTTGTGACCGCCAACCGGCAGAATGCTAGCGAGAGCGGCCCCAAACTGCCCGATCAGTTACCTCCAACATTTGGAATATGAGCGATGCCCGATGTCCGTCATTCCCAAGGGCGGCCTCCCAAGGTATACACGGCTCCCAAGCCAGAGCCGAGTGACATGTCTGCCGTTACGGCAATAACGAATGGAAATTCTGAAACACTGCATTGCCCTTAAAATCCAACCGCCATGGGCTCCCGTCTTGTGCCCACCGATGCGTCGTCTCCGCGCAAAAACCGAGCCGCGTTATGTTGGCCCAGTGGGGGGGGGGCTCGCGACACCTGTTCTCCGATATGTCATCCCCAGAAGAACTCGTCCAGCCCCGACTGCTTTCCCTTGCCCATTATGGTGTCAAAGTCCAGACCCATCGACGAGACTATCTGATCCAGCGTAGACTGCATAAATTCGACATATTTTGGGGTGTCTATTTCGCTGGCGTTGGCCATGGAGACTGGCTTTACGCCCGATTGCGTAAACGTCTTGACGTACGATACTCTTTCGCCACGCTTCAGCCTGCGACCCTCGTGGGACTCCAGCATCTTGGCAGCCCTGACGTGTTGAGGTATGGTCTTTGTGTATTCGTCGACGGCTTTGCTCATTGTCATGTTGAACGCCAACTCCTCCACCGGAACGTTCCTGGCCTCTAGCCGCTTGCCACCCTCGCCTATCTTTTCGGATATCCCCTTTCGGGCCCGCTCGAACTCTTCGGCGTTACGGACGCTTGACAGTATGGATATTACGTCCTCAAACAGTCCCTTGATGAACGGTGGCGTGTGGGACTTTTTTCCGGTCAATCCCTTTATGTCTACCATGCCGGATTTTGTGACCCCAAAATAGTTTTTTTTCCTGTTGGAGAGCACACAGTACCTGTACTCCTTGTCCACTTCCAACTCCACGCCGTGATCCCTCTTGGCAGCGTCCACCACCGTCCTGATTTGGTCTTCGGTAGGGTTCTTTAGAAATAGCGAGTCGGTGTTGTGGAGCAGTATGTTGCCGATACCACCACAAAAGTGGTGGTTGGATGTCTCCACGTCGTAGACGTACCCGTCCGCCTGGCGGATGCGTATCTCGCGAATGATGTCAGACTCCGGCGCCTTGGTGCCCTCGGCCGGCCTTATCTGCAAGATGTTGGTCCCGTCCTTGCGCGACAGGGTGTAGCCAAGCCCCAGGCCGTTCATTATGTGGGCCACGCCCTGTAGCAGAAAGTATCCTTCCGGCCCGGCCTCTATGGCGCTAGCGCGGCCCCGCGCCCAGCCAAGCCCCTCTAGAAGTCCAGCTAGGTACCTTTGCCGCGCGGCAACTCCCGCGTTAAGTACGGCGGCCGGAACCCCACCACGGTCCAGAGCGTCGCACGTTTTGATCCGTACGACGCAGTTCTTCGCGGCAATCTCCATGATGCCCTCGCCCGCAGGCGCGGAGCCAGGCGCGCCGCCGGCTCCCAGCTCCCTGCCATCATCGAACCCCCAGCGCCGTGCCTTGTCGAGCGATACGATACTGGCCCCGGCATTGGGGAGGCAAACGAACTGGTTTATGCGGTCTCCCACCTTCAGGTCCGTGGGCTTCACGGCTCTGCCGTTTATTACCAGGCTGTGGTCTCCAGTGCACTCCACGTATCCGGTCGTTGTCAGGATGTGGTATATGTCCTTGCGGACCCGGTGCCTGTACACATGTTTGACGTTCGCAAATCCGCCATCAGTCCACACCTGCACGCCGGAAAGGCGCGGATCATACAGTCGGTTGATGGGGATTATGCGCACCATCTCGTCTTTTTTTATGACGACCGGGGTGTTGCCTGTCACGCTGTCGCCGTACAACACGTCTATGTCCGCCTTTTCGCATATCTTGATCGTCTCCTGGATGGTGTGCCGCCCGACGGCGGTGGTGGCTTCGGCGGCGGGCAGAAAGTACAGGGGGAATATGTCGGCACCCATAACGCCGTAGCTGGCGTTCAGTATTACTTTTAGGGCCTGAGTGACTACTATGTACTGCTGGCGCTCCTCGGGCTCGATGGATTCGGACTTTGAGAGGGCCTTGTAGTAGTTTACCCTGAGGTCCCGCAGGGATCCTATTATCATTGCAGTGATCCCGTTTTTTTTGCTGCAGACCCAATGATTGGTCTGGGGTATGGTGTTGGTTCTGCATTCTGCATGGGGACACCTTACGGTCTCGTACGAGATGTTTTTGACCTTTATTATGCTGGGATACAGGCTTGCAAAGTCCACGACGGTGACCTCGAAGTGGACGCCCTCTACGGGCTCTATGACCAGCCCGCCGCGGTATTTCTTGTCCTTTATCACCGCGTCGGCGGTTACCTCGGAGGTTCGGGCGGACAGCTCCTTCTGTCCGGGAATGCGCGCCCCGATCCTGCGGTGCTCGTAAAACAGGAGGCTCCTGATCCACTGCGACACCCCCATCCTGGATATGTCGTCAATGGGCATCCTGCCGATGCGCGCTATTATCACAAGCAAGTTCATGAGTAGGTTGCCGTTGAAGGTTGTGAGTTTGAGCGTGAGCCGGGCATCATTATAGCAATAGTTGGCCGTCTCGTACAGGGTGAGGCTGCCCAGGGGCTTGCCGTAGTCTATCTTCCGCTCGCCCAGTAGCGCATGGGAAACGCTATCCAGCGAAAAGCTTGTATATTTTTGCGAGAACGCGTATATTTGGAAGGATCGGTTGGACATTGTCCTGTACAGGTCTATGTGCACGCCCCGCCGCAGGGTGGCGGCGTTCTTCATCATGTATAGGGGGTTTTCATCACCGGGCACGTCCAGCGCCCTGGCCCGGTTGTACAGGTACGGCAGGTCGAACTCATCACCGTTGTATGTCAGCACGAATGGAAAGTCGGCAATTATGTCGAATGCGTCCTGTATCATCTTTTTTTCATCCTTATAGAATATTATGTCCACGTCGTCGGCCAGCTCGTTGGTGCCCTTTTGCACACCGGTGTCTAGTACGAGCATCCGCTTGAACCCGTCCGTCCCAGCGAATCCTACCGCCGTGATGCGCTTCTCGGCGATCTTGGGGTCTGGTATGCGCCCCTCTTGAGCGTCCACCTCGATGTCCACCGCTACGCGCCTCATCTCGGGGATGGGCTGGTTGAGCAGGTGGGCCCATTCTTCTATGAATTCTTGGAACTGTACCGGGTCCACCACCTCCTTGTTAGTTATCTTGTCCCACAGGAGGGACTTGAGGGCCATCTGGACATCCTCTGTTATATCTTCGTCGTGGGCCACCACCTTGGAATCGCGTATGGCGTAGTGCTTTCCCACTATGAGGCCTCGGTCGTACAGGTAGTTCTCGTAGTATTTTATGTCGGACTCCCAGGTCTCGATTCTGTTGCGTATGCTGTCGGGGGTGCCACCGATGGCCAGGGGATCTCCGGCAACTATCTTGGACATGGTTATGGTCTTGTCCTCGGCTAGGTCGAACAGCTTCACCGGCTTTATGTCTGTGATGTCTCCCCTGCCGCCTATCTCGCGCCTTATATCGTCAGGGGTCATCATGGAGTAGCAGTACGGCTTGTGCCCGGTGTTGTCCTTCCAGAGTATTATCTTCTGTTCCCGGGGCTCGTAGAATTTTAGGAGCGCCGACTTGGACATGGCGTCGTAGGTGGCTGAGACCAGCATTGATGGCGGTAACTCGTCTATCTCGTCGGGTTTGTCTACTTTGGACGACATCGCATCAGTCCTCGTTTCCGACATTCAGCCCGTCGATCCACCGGGAGATGCGTCCAGCGTCCATATGCACTACCTCTATCTTGGCACTGTCTATCAGATCCTGGGCCTTCTCGGGATACTCGCTTATGCAGACGAACCTCTCTATCCCTATGGTGATGGCCATCTTGGAACAGTCCAGGCAAGGGGTAGCGGTACTGTACAGGGTGGCCCCGCTGACGGCTCCTATCCCCAGGATGGCGCAGTGTATTATGGCGTTGGCCTCGGCGTGAGTGCACATGCACCTCTCCAGCGCCTCGCCGGAAGCCACCAGGCCGTTCACCCGGTCCCGGCACCTCTCACATCCGCCCTCGTAGCAGTTTTTGATTCCCGGGGGCGTTCCGTTGTACCCGGTGGCCAGCTGCCGGTGGTTCTTGGCTATGACGGCTCCAACCTTTCTGGCGATGCAGTTGGATCTAAGCTTGGCCAACACCGCCTGTAGCATAAAGTACTCGTCCCAGTCGGGCCTCTCAAACTCCAACGACCCCCCGGAGCTATACGTCCTATTTGCCTGTTGCCCCGTCCGGGTGCCGGGGGCTGATGTCAAGAGGCGGGCGCCTAGGGTGAGACGCGGGTCTTGGTGGCGGCCGGATGTTGTCGTCGCAAGGCTGCACGGCCCATGGCTTGCCCGGCAGCCGGGTGGGCTCTGCTGGTATTGGGGATGCTGGACACGATACAGGCGTTGGAATCGTGGGGCAGAATGTGTTCGGCAGAGGTTGGGCGCGCGCTATTCTGGTTGCCGTTACGTTTAAGCGCGATATGTAGCCGGATCTGGGTCCAGTTCGGGCACTTGGGAAATGCCTGAATTGTACTGTTTGGATGTGGGTATTTGTACATGCACCGGCGATATCGTCACATATCTATCCTATCTTATGCTAATACGTGTTTTTCATACCTCCTTGCATCAGGGCCTTGTGGCCGGCTGGTCCGTCCACCGCCCGCGCTCGGCTGGCCGCTGGCTATGCAGCGAATCCACGCTCAAGTATGTGGGGGGTGTGCATGGCATGCCGTACTGCAATCAGACCCGGTAAAATCCCCCGCTTTCGATTCAGAGCCGGATCTACGCATGTTCGCACATTGAACCCGCCACCTGTGGAACTTTAGTTCCGTGCCAAGGCAAACCAATTAAACCGGCGTCTGTGGCCTCATATCGTGCGGTACGTTGAGAGGAGGTACGTCCGAAAGGATGCCGTAGAGTACCGGGAGTATCAAGCAAACATGGCGCAAGAGGCTGTAGGGGAGAACAGCATCGTGGTGCTGCCCACCGGCCTCGGCAAGACCGCCATAGCACTGCATGTAATGGCCGAGTACCTGGCCAGGGGCACCGGGGCGGTGCTCTTCTTGGCGCCCACGCGCGTGCTGACGGGCCAGCACCACACGTTCCTAAAGTCTGCTCTTACCATAGAGGACATATCCCTGATAACCGGCGAGGACACCCTGCCACGTAGGAAGAAGAGGTGGATGGCCAGCGTCATCTGCGCCACGCCAGAGATAGCGCGCAACGACTTTGACCGCGGGCTCATCCATCCAGCGCAGTTTGCCTTGGTGATATTCGACGAGGTCCACCGCATGGTGGGGGATTATGCCTATTCCGGAATAGCTCAAAAGTTCGTTGGGAGGGACGTCCGACTGGTGGGGATGACCGCCACGCTGCCCAGCGAGGTGGCGAAGGCCACCGAGATACTGACACGCCTGCACGCCTCCCGGGTTGCCGAACGCACCGAGGACAGCCCCGATGTCCGCCCTTACATACAGGAAACAGACGTCGAATGGATGATGGTGGATCTGCCGCCGGCGATGATACGCATGCAGAGAGACCTAAAACAGGCCCTCTCGGGCAGGTACGAGGTGCTCAGGGGCCATGGCTTTACAAACCTGACCGCTCCGTCCCTCTCGGCCCTGCTGAAGATCCGGCCACTGGTGATGAACCGCTACCGGAGGTCTGCCGTTACACTCTTCTCGGCAATCCGTATACACTATGCGTTGAACATGCTGGAGGCGCATGGGATCACGCCCTTTCTGAACTTTTGCGAGCGTACCAGAAAGAAAGGGGGGCCGGGAACCGCGGCGCTGCTCGACTCGGACCCGCTATTCTCCAGGACAATACGCGCCGCCCAATCAGAGCAGGCTCGGGGTTTGGAACACCCCAAAATTCTCAAGCTCCGTGAGATCATTGAAAGCATACCCGGCAAGGTTCTCATCTTTGCCAGCTATCGTGACTCGGTGGACATCATCCATAAGAGCCTGAATCAGATGGGCATACCCTCGGCAATCCTCATAGGCAAGTCCGGCGAGACCGGGCTGAAACAGAAGAAGCAGATAGAGACAGTCCAAAAATTCCGCGAAGGTCTGTACCGCGTGCTTGTAGCCACCAGGGTGGGTGAGGAGGGCCTGGACATTGCCGAGGTGACCCACGTGATATTCTACGACAACGTCCCCAGCTCCATCCGGTACGTGCAGAGGAAGGGGCGCACCGGCCGCAGGGACGCCGGTAAGCTCATCGTGTTGATTGCAAAGAATACGGTGGATGAGACTTATTACTGGATCAGCAAGAGAAAGGTAAAGGCAGCCAGCACGATGGCCCGCAAGATCACCGGTATACTCAAGGATAACCAGAACATGCCCGTGCAGACCGGCATAGACGCCTTCAACTGAGTGCTACTCATGCGGTCCGCTTTATGATGTGGTATCCGTACTCCGTCTTAATCGGCCCGGATATCTGGCCTACATTCAGTACAAAGGCGGCCTCCTCAAATGGCTTTACCATCCGGCCTCGACCAAAATACCCCAAATTGCCGTTCTTTCTGGCGCTGCCCGTATCCAGAGACAGTTCCTTGGCCAGGTCGCCGAACTTCTCCCGGCCCTTGAGCCTCTCCAGTATCTGGAGGGCCTCCCCCTGCTTCTTGACCAGAATATGCGAACACTTTATCTTGGCGACCATCGGGTCGGTGACGGGGGCAGGCAACTTAACTGTTGCTATGTGGATTCTGTACCTCATCAGGTCTGCCCCCCAGACAAGCACAAATCATCGCATTATGGACGTATCCTGAGTGTAAAAACTAGGCGAATCTGGGAATGTACTGGATTCTGCATGGATCCAAGTCCCTGAGCGCACATCTTGTCGGTAAGCGTGGAGCTTATTATGCCATACAGCCGGGACGGGCAGCTGTTGGATTTATCTACCGCTAATTGGTATGAAGAGTTAGATACTGGTAACACTTAGTTGAAGATGTTAATCAAAGATCAACGCTTGTGGACCTGAACCCGTGCCGGATTCCCCTCGTAAGAGCGGCTGGTTACGCGAACGTGTTTAGGTGATTTTGGGGGACCATCTGCGCAAAAAATACGCGCCCCATCCGTGCCAGTTTGGCATAACATGCTCTAGGTACACTGGGGAATATTCATAATCGACAAAAACCCGCCAAAAACTGCAAACTGAGAATGCTTTAATACCACACGTATGATGCGGTTCCCATGCCGGACTCCGTAGTAATGGAACCTCCCACGCACCGCACCATAACGCATACATTGCAGATACGGACGGACGCGCAGTTCGCGGCCGACTACGACAGGTACGCGGAGGTCTGCCGGGCCATATACAACAGGGCAGTGCACGAGGCGGCGCTGGACGGCCCCGAGCGGCGCACATACGCGCCGTACAAGCCCAAGGAGCGCGTGGACGAGAAAGGCGGTGTGAATATTCCCCACTGGACAAACAAACAGGCGTCCCTGTTCTTTCACATGGCTGTGCCTTATTATGGCCATGCCGAACCGCACGGCGGGATCGACAACATGATGCCTGCGGTGACATCTGTAGCCGGACATGGTACCGGAGGTAACCGTCCATGATCCAATATAGTGCATTCGCAGTATGATGCCCAAGGCATCTACATGGTGCCATAACGCAGGGTTTCATTGCCGTGTCGTCCTGCCGGGGTTAGACCAGAAAACGGTCCTAAAACTTCACTTGGCAGCATATGCATACTCTGGGATGACTACTGGCGCTGTAACTAGGATATTTAGATCATCTTGTTTTACAGTGGATATCAACATCGAAACATATTTTAATTCTGGCATGTATCTAACAGCGATGCTTAGTGTGTGGGTGCAGCGCGCGAGCGGGTGATATGGTGACAAACATGGAGATGGCCAAAGCCAAGCGACCCCTAGAGGCGGCCAACCCGCGGCATGCGTTTTTGGCACTGGAGGCAAAAAGGTTCAGACATGCGTTCTTGTTTGATCCCATGCTGGCAATGAGCGTATCCAAAGTTGATCCACTCCCACACCAGATAGAGGCCGTGTACGGCCACCTGCTTAAGAGACCTCGGATAAGGTTCATGTTGGCGCATGATCCCGGCGCAGGAAAGACAATAATGGCCGGGCTGGCAATCAAGGAGCTGAAGCTGCGTGGGTTGATCAGGCGTATTCTGATCGTTGTTCCCGGCCAGCTTAAGGAACAGTGGCGTTGGGAGCTGTACGACAAGTTTGATGAGTATTTTGACGTGGTGGATCGTGAATATTTTGATTCCAGCGGAGGCATAAGCGCTTGGAACGCGGACCAGCTGGTCACGTCCATAGACTTTGCAAAGCAGTCCGACGTAATGGATTCTATGAAAAACATCAGGTTTGATCTTATAATTGTGGACGAAGCGCACAAAATGAGCGCCTACACGTACGGCAACACCACGTCCAAGACCCGGCGCTACCGGCTGGGGGAGATGCTATCGCTGATGAGCAACCACATGTTATTTTTGACAGCTACGCCGCACAAAGGCGATTCTCAAAACTTTAGGCTCCTGATGGATTTGCTGGAACCGGGATTCTTTGCGGATCCCTCCATGATGAAGGAGTCAGTACAAAAGCAAGACAATCTGCTGTTTCTGCGCCGCGCCAAGGAGGATATGGTAGACTTTGAGAACAACCCGCTGTTCGTGCCCCGCACTGTTGAAACTCCTGATGTGCAGATGTCTCCACCCGAGAGGGCACTGTATGACTTGATGTCCAAGTATGTTAAGAGGCAGTACAATCTGGCCATGCAGATCACAAAGAATCACAACGTGACGTTTGCCCTGATTATACTGCAGCGTAGATTTGCCTCCAGTGCCTACGCATTGCTGAAGTCACTACAGAGGCGACGAGAGAAATTGGCAGATCTGGAAAGCGATGCCGATGCGGCCCAGGGCGATCGGGCTAGACCGCCAGCCGATGCCGTCGAATACATGGAAAAGATAGACGAGATGGCCGAGTCCGAGCGTTGGGGGGAGGAGAAGAGGTGGGAGGTTATCAGCGTTGCCAAGAACCAGGGTGAGCTGCGGGCCGAGATCCAGACGCTGGACGGCCTCATACAGAAGGCTGAGGAGGTGATCCGGGGCAATGCAGAGACCAAGCTTAACCAACTGAAAGCCACCATGGATGCACTGAGCCGCAGCCATCCCCGAGAAAAGATGCTGGTGTTCACCGAGTCGAAGGACACGCTGGATTATCTGG
Organism: Nitrosopumilaceae archaeon; assembly: GCA_021296165.1. GTDB lineage: Archaea > Thermoproteota > Nitrososphaeria > Nitrososphaerales > Nitrosopumilaceae > VYCS01. The sequence continues at coordinate 9,253 of JAGWAW010000072.1, forward strand.
TGGGGCGTATAAGGTCGTGGGGGTATTCTGTGAATACGATACATGGGTCGATGCCGGCAGTAGAGAGAAAGGATGCCGAGGCCGTATTTCGGTACAGAACTCGTGTCATGGTGGCCACCGAGGCCGCCGGGGAGGGGATAAACCTCCAGTTCTGCCACCTCATGATAAATTACGATCTGCCATGGAACCCCAATCGCTTGGAGCAGAGGATGGGCCGCATACATCGGTATGGCCAAAAACTTCCTGTCCGTGTATTCAACATGGTTGCCGCCGACACCCGGGAAGGGGAGATAATGCAGACACTCTTCAACAAGCTGGTGGAGATAAAGGAGGCCATGGGGAGTGACAAGGTCTTTGATGTCATAAGTGACATAGTGCCAGGGAAGAGCCTCTCACAGATGCTGCTTGATGCAACCGTTCGGAGCCGGCGCCAAAAGGAGATAATATTGGAGCTGGCCGATTCAATGTCCTTGGATAACGAGCAAATACTGGCTCACATGAAGGACGGCTTGGCGACCAAGGACATGGACCATACCTCCCTCCGGGAAGTGCGCGAGAGGGCCCGGGAGCAGCAACTGGCCCCATACTATACCGAAGAGCTCTTCCGGAGCATAGCCGATGCCGCTGGCGGGCGCGTGGAAGGGGAGGGGGACGTGGTGTCCATACATCTTCCCGAAAGCGTGATCGGACTGACCCGGAAGGAGGCGGAACTGCCCCTCTCGTATCCTGAAGCCACCTTTGATAAGATGGTTAGGCACAAGAATCCGGACATCGAACTGTTCTCGTTCGGACATCCGGCCTTTGATGCGGTGCTGGACTGGGCGGAACAGAATTTTTTGGCGGACGCCAAGGCCGGAAGCATCTTTGCAGATCCGGCCGGGAGACTGGATGGCCACCTGGTGTTCTGCGAGGGGATTGTGACAGACGGGTACCGGCGGACTGCCGGAAAGCGACTCTACGCATGCATGGTGGATGCGGCAACGGAGGAGATTCGGCCAGTGTCTCCCTCGATACTGCTGGACTTGGAGATGCAGCCTAGGCATCGCCGTCCCGCCGGCAGCCCCAACGGCATGCAGGGGCGGGTGTTGGCCGAGTCTGCCCTACTCTTGGAAGATTACATGGAAACGCTGGCCGCCGAGAGGAAGCAGCAGGCCGATGCGGCTCAAAGGTATGGCATGGCGTCCTTGGATACGCTGCTTGAGAAGATCTGTGACAATGTGGTGGGGCTGCTGTCGCGCAAGCGCCGGGGATCCAAGGTGGACCTGCCAATCTATAACAAGCGCGAGGATCGCCGGAGGTATAGAATCGCAAGAAAGGATCTGAGAGTGCAGATAGAGATGGACAATACGTTGGCCATGGAGGACCCTTCGATCGTAGGCGTAATCCGGATAGTGCCCGGGCCCGACGCGCAGGCGGCCCGGATTAGGCGGGCTCTTGATGCGGCTGTCGCCTTTGAGCGGCGCGCCGGACGAAAGCCCGAGCGCGTCTGGGGGGGCGGCAATGGCTTTGACATCCGGTCAACGGGCAAGACTGGGGTTGTCAGGTATATACTGGCAAAACCGGCGGATGGGCCAGTGGCCTTGTCATTCAACGAATGGTTCCGGGCCAAGATACTGGGAAGCGACTACTATCTGTACCTGATGGGGGAGGGAAAGCCCCGCCGCATTCGCAACCCCGCCGAGTCGCTCTCCCCTGTGCGGACAGAGCGTGGGTACCAGGTGCCGAGTCTACAGCTGCGCAGCTTATGATGCCGACCCTACTCTATTCCGTCTATCACCTTGAGCAGGGCGCGTTTTGTTGGGTTTTCCTTCCTGACGGTGTTTTTGACATCTGTGTATTTTGTCTCGCTGCCGGGGATGGCTTTTAGGTTGATCAGGTGCCTTTGGATTCTATCGTAGTGCTTTTTGCTCTTTTTGGATCTAGCTTCCTCTATGATCCTGGGGCCATACGCCGCAAAGTATCTGCTCGGGTACCTGCGGGCAAGTCTGGTCCGGAACGTCTCGAAGAGTTCTAGGCTGTCCAGCGATTCAAGCAGTTTCATCGCCTCGGCCATCATGTCCTCCTTTAGGTAGGCTTCGGTAGCCCTTACCGGATTGGACATTTTAACGCACTCTTTCACCATGTTGGCCATCTCGGCATCCCAGTTCCTCGCCACCTCCTTTAGCTTGAAGAAATGCTTCCAGTCACCAGTCATTACGAACATCCGCCTTAGCAGGGCCGAGTATCCACGACTCGATTTGGAATAAAACCTAAAGGCTCTCTCGATTATATCGGTGTCATCCGGATACTTTTCTACGACTTCCTGCGCGGCCCGCCTAGCCTTACCGGGGTTTATGTGTCTCAGCGCGTCCAGATATCTTATGCACAACTTTTTGTCTAGGTGGTAGAACTTGGCCAAAATAGATGCCAACTCGTCGGCATCTTCCAGTTTCTCCAATATGTGGGTCTGCATGAGCACCATATCCACCGCGTTCTTGGGAGTGTTGCCCGAGTCGATCATGTCTTTTAGGTGCGGTGCCAGCTGCTCCTGCCAGTACAGGAGATCCGCATTCTGCGTGCATATGTTCTCTAGGGCACTGCGGTACTGCGGGATGAATTTGGGCCTGGTCTCGGCAACAAACCTGCCCAGCAGGTATGCTATGTGGTCGCGCTTTTTCTCCGGCGGCAGCCTCTCCCTTATTATGGACTCCACCATGTTCTCCAGAGATTCGATAAAACAGTCCGTATAATAGCCGTCCGAGTCGTCCACCATTATCATGCGCTCTGATATTATCTCGGACATGTCCTTGAACATCCTCGTGGCGCTATCCATCTCGCCGTTATGCTGGCTCTCCCGGGCGTTGGTAAAGTATCCCTCGAAGTCTAAGTTGGAGTACACCTTCCCGTCTGCCTCGGCGGCATCTCTGTACATCCTGTCTATCTCGGCGCGGTAGTCCCTTTGTAGCCGGACATTCTCTAGGCCAAATTCCTTGATGAATCGCTGGCGTATCTCCTCATCATCAATCATCACGGCGGCTAGAAATTTTAGGACTCCGTCTGCCGGTACCTTGTCGATCATGTAGTTGATGGTTGCTTCCCGGGTGTCTTCCTCGACCAGCATCTCTTCTATATGATCCATAAGGTGCATCAGAACGGCAACCACGTGTTTGCAAATGCCGTAGTGCCTGCTGCTGTAGGCGCAGGTGCAGTCGCCCACCAGTCCCTCGATGCCGGCATCCTTGATATCCACTCGGTACTTGGAGCCGTCTGCCACCACCGCCTGCAGGATGTTTCCATTGATGTATGCGGACTGTACCCTTCCGGCCATATAGTAAGAGAGCCCATTATCATACGAGGTGGGCGTGCTGGCCTGCCTTATTCCGGTCCTTGTGGGTCGGGCAGACCATCTAGTACTCTGCCGGTCTTGCATAATCCAGCAGTTTATTACTGGCCTACATTATAATCTTTTCCCACAAGTGGGCCTTGTCCAAAAATCTGCGACAAAAAGAGCATAAACCGGACAGCACCCGTCTGTCAAGACCCAACCCTTGTTCAACAGCCCGCCCCCGTGAAACACCACTCACGTTTTTGGGCGGGAATCTGTCGGCCAGATTCGCCCATAGATTAGACAGACACGCGCCTTGACGTTGTGCACATATCTGGCGCTACTGTTTAGATCATGATGCACTTTGCACGCGTCTTCCCTTGCAGCACTCCTATCTGTGCTTGGCCTCTGCTGCACCCGAGACCCGTTCTCATCTCACAGCTTTCCGGTTTGCGGCGGCCAAAATATCTGGTGACACATGGTTCCAACACTTCTTATCTATGCACTCCGTATGCTCCCGGCGCTCCTTGGCCGGACTCTTATCATCTTCGGCCATCGTGGTCTTTGTCAGTCGGTGTTGCTTGAGGCTTGCTTTGCAAGGTTAACTGCGGGTCCTGAATACCATGCCGTGGGTCCCCATATCTTAACAGTCGCGGATTAGGCAAGGCAATATAGGAGCGTATGCAGCCCCAAACATTGACCACCTTTTTTCATTCAATGGCATGCAGGGTGGGGGAGTTCCTTCGGCGCATGCTGGATCCCCGCGCCATATACATTCCCGGCGAGCCTAGGGTGGGGCGGGGCTGGTGGGCGCTGTTCATAGCCGGCATACTGACTCTTGGAATATTGGGCGTGGTGGCCATGATTGCGGTGTGGTCGGACAAGAAGTTCCTCAAACAGATGGGGGAATTATCGGATAGATACACTGCTCACTTGTTGACCAGCCGCCGTACCGATGCCAAGTGTGCCGTGCCAAACACCC
>JAGWAW010000073.1:0-6980 GCA_021296165.1 Nitrosopumilaceae archaeon
CGTTTCGCGCCGTTAGCAAGGCCGATATGCTCGCATCACATCAAAATCAGGCCTAGATCGGGGGGGTTGAGTGTGTACTTACGGGAGGGTGGTGCAATTCATATGGCGGGATATCCAGAATAATCGCGCCAGAGTGAGGCCCGGTAAACTGCAGAATATCATACTGACTCGTTCCGGTGTCACACAGTTAAACACTTTTGACATGGAATGTAAGCAATTGCACTACGCCCTTAAATAGAAAATTTCAGACTTTGCCCCAATGAAAAGTAAGACGACGACCGCGGTCCTGCTGTTGCTAGTGGCGATGGCCGGACTTGCGGTGAACGACGTATACGCGCAGTCCAATACGGAACGGCTCATCTCCATAGACGAGAATTCCGAGAGCATCAAGGGGGTGGTCGAAGGCATTGCCGACGACACCGACGTCTTGAGTGCTATGGTATCTGCCATACAGGATACCCTGAATGGCATGGCCGACACGCTAACCAACATAATGAATGCCGTCACCGGCGTGCAGACCTCGGTGAACGGTGTCGCCATGGACGTGACCCAGATGAATTCCAAGATTGACGGCATCGAGACGACCCTGATGGGTCTGTCTGTCATAGACGACAGGCTGGACAGCATAGACAGCCGCATCAGCAGCCTTGCGGGCGGTGATGGGATGAACGATCAGATACTAGCAGTGCTGACCAGCACCGTTACCAACACAAACGACAGGCTGGATCAGGTCATAAACAAGCTGGACGCCATAGAGGTGGCCTTGGAGAGCGTCAACATCAAGGTGGAGGACATCACGACGACACCGTCGGCGCCTCGGCCCGGGAACATACTGCTCGAGGGCGAGTCGGAGCTGAATGTCAACACGTACCACTATCTGAAACAGGGCGATGCGACCACGAACCGCGGAACCAACTTTTACGAGCTGGACATGACATTCTCGTGCAACAAGGACGTGTTCATAGACAAGGCGGAATTGGTTCTCGTTCCAGATAACGAGTACATGGAACGCAATGCTGGTGAAACCAACGTAGATTTTGCCACTGTTGACAACAATTACGTGAAGGTAAACAAGAGGGACCTGTACAACAACAAGTTGCCCATTGGCAGTGGCAGCTATGCAGTGTACCACAGAATTGCCGACTTCAACAATTATGCGGTGGAGGCTGGCGATACGCTGAAGTTCGAGAGCCTGCTGTATGAGGGAAAGTTTGATAACTCTACTACCGCTACTGTTGGCGACTGGGTTAGCCAAGACACAGCGCTAGGCCCCACGGTTGGACCTCTAATAGAGGGCTCCACAAGAGATGATGATGGCAACCGCGGGTTGTATGAGCTCAACGTGGAATGGTTCTCATACGAGTCCGGTACCAGCTGCTCGATAGGCTTCGGCAGCGGCAGTGGAGTCTCACAGGGACTTACCCAGTCGACCACGCTGTCGTATGGTGTTACAACGGATCCCGTTGACGAAGACAACACACTCAAGGACTTCTCGGACACGATAGACTGTGGCGGAGACCCGGTCGAGATCACGGACATAACGGCGGGCACAAGCGACGTCTGGAGACTAGCTGGGTTTGCCAAGGTTGTCCTGACCATAGGCTCGGACGAGTACCCGTTGAGGTTTGATACCAATGATGATCTCACCCAGCCGGTGTTTGATAACCTAGATGAAGTGTTGCCCCTGTACGTGGGTAGCGAGGATTTCACAATATCCGGAAACATACCGTTGAAGAACCTCCTCCTCACACTTCACTACGACACCATCCCCGATGCTGAGTGTACACCTATACGAGGATACTGATTTTTTCATATTTTTTGATAGATGCGGCGCGGCCGCCCGCTGCCATACTGCTCAGTCCGCGCCGCCCGAACATACAGCCTAGCGAGGCTGGTCCGGTGGATGTCGCCAAGGAGTGGCGCCCCGGGCGCGGCCGCGGGCAATGGAATCTACTACCCTTCGCGCCAACTCATGACATGGTACGATTGGAGCAGTGGGGCCGGAGCGAGTGCGCAGGCGACAGCATTACAGGGCATTTTGCTCGTGGGAGATAGCCGCCAGCCCGTCAAGGCAGGATCATACAGTGTGGTCTGGGTGCGAATGATGGCATGGCCGCGGTTTGGGGGCCATGTCCAGAGTATACCCATCTGCCCCCGGCCACACGGAACTTCAATACCGCGTGCCGGGAGCGGCGGGCGCCCGCCGGGGATCCCGCGGCCGACCACCTCACAAAGGGTTACCCTCCGCATCCATCACACCATCCCGTATGTGGGTGGTGGAGATGCGGCCGCCGCTCCGCCCATATATCATGGGCACCACCACTATATCCACCATCCCCAGGTCCCTCTCGGCCCGCATCACATTCAGGGTGTGGCCGGCGCGTCTCGTCTCCCAGCTCACCACCAGTACATCTACACCCTCCCGCAGGACTGCGGGCCCAAAGTCATCGTCCAAGGGGCAGACCTCGCAGGCGGCCCCCGGGTGCGACTCCCTTATGTGCCGCACCAGCCGCTCCCGCCGCGTGTCATACCCGTGTAGTATGGCCTTGCCCCTCCGGACGGCGAACCCGTCCGTACTAAGTCCTATTATGGTGTGGTCGTACGAGAGGGCCGCCCCCAGCAGGGCGCGGTGTCCGCGGTGTATTATGTCGAAGGTGCCTCCCGTCGCCGCCACTACTATGAGGATCACCCCACCGTGAGCAGCAGTAGGGGGCCCGGCCGCGAGGCCGGCGCGCTCGTCTCCCCCCACAGGAACATCTCGGCAATGTACTCGCCCTCGTGTGTGGGGGTCCAGGGTATGGATGGGGCGCCGTCCACCTCGACCCGCTCCAGCAGTACGACCCCGCCGCTCTCCTTGGAGGAGACCTGCACGTACAACCAGTACCGCCCCTCTCCGTCGGGCAGGTGCACCGCAGCGTTCAGGGTGACGTTTTGGTGGGCCGCAGCGGCCGTCGTCCGCACCCCGGTATGGTCGGCCATCCAGGCATCCAGTATCTGTGCCGGCGGCGGCGAGGGCGCGGAGGGTGCGGCCCCGATCCGCCACGATATGGTACCCGAGCTGAAGGCGTCCGACTCTACAAAGGCCGTGGCGCCCCGGGCGCCGAGGGGGTATTCACCAGGTGTGGTGAGGTTCAGCGATCCGCCGATGCCCATCCCGCCTATGTGGTGCGTGCTGGTGCCCAGTATGCGGGGTGGATCAAACGCGTCGTGGTACGCTATGTGTACTGTGATGTTGGCGTGCGGGGCCCCCACCGAGTCGCGTATGCGGAGGAGCCCGTCGGCGAGCCTCTCGACGGCCAGCCCCGGAATCTTGGGGTTGGAGGGATCAAACATCTGCAGGGACGCGACGGCGGACTTTATGCGGGGGTCAGGCTCGGCCGAGCGCGCCACAAACGGGGAGGATCCGCCCGGAGGTATGACCTCCAGCAGGGTGCCGGCGGTGACCGCGTCCAGCGGGAGGGATGCCGCATCGCCGTAGAACCTGGCCTGTATCACCACGTTGCCCACGTATGCGGTCTCCGACTCGTTGCGCACAATCCCGGTGGCAACCGCGTATCCGTCGGCGTCCACATATGTGTAGAAGGGCGGGGAGATGACGACGGCCAAGGTCTGGGGCGTGTCATACGTCTGGGCCAGGGCTGCGGCAGGGACCAGCAGCGCCACGATCGCCGCCATATACAGCCACGACATGGGTTTGGTTGGCGCGTCCGCCGTAATATAGTATGCTCATGCTGGAGATATGAATCCCAATATTTGGGCCGGCCCGGGCCCTCCGACCTGTGGGCGACACTGCAGGGGCTGCCTTGTCTGGCGGCCGCGCCCCGGGAGTCTGATCACCGAGGGATGGTCCTGACATTATGGGCGCGCCTTCCAATCCGCGCCGTCCCCCATCCAAAACACAGAATCACGCACTACCTTTAATTTACCACCACTCCGCGGCGGTACCGTGTCGACTATGGTTCTGGACGGGCCGCCCCAGACCGGTATGACACCAGACCGCAGTCCGGACCGGGTAGATCCCCGCGATAGTACCCCGTATGACATAATTATCATAGGGGCCGGCCCGGCCGGCTATACCGCCGGGATATACGCTGCCCGCGCCGGTTATGACACCCTCCTGCTCTCGGGGATACTGCCGGGGGGGCAGCTGGTCAACACCACCGAGGTGGAGAACTATCCGGGGTTTGAGACCGGTATAATGGGTCCGGATCTGATGATCGACATGAGAAAGCAGGCAGTCCGGATGGGCGTCACCATCATAGACGACACCGCAGCGTCGGTGGACTTTGACGGCAGGCCCCTCAGGGTGGAGACGACAGATCATTCATACGCGGCCCGGGCAGTCATAGTGGCGACGGGCGCCGACCCCCGCAAGCTGGGCCTGGAGGCAGAGCAAACTCTGGGGGGGCGCGGTGTCTCGTACTGCGCCACCTGCGACGGCCCCTTCTTCCGCAACCAGACCATCATAGTGGTGGGCGGAGGGGACACGGCCATGGAGGAGGCCACGTTCCTCACAAAGTTCGCCGGAAAGGTCTTGGTGGTGCACCGGCGCGACCGGCTCCGCGCCAGCCAGGCCATGCAGCAGAGGGCCTTTGAGAACGAAAAGATATCGTTCCTGTGGAACCGGGAGGTGGCGGAGATCCGGGGGGCAGAGCGTGTCGAGTCGGTGGTGCTGCGCGACACCACATCAGGCGATACCGAGGAACTGGAGGCGGGGGCAGTCTTTGTGGCCATAGGCCACACCCCCAATACGATGCTGTTCCGCAGCCGCTTGGACCTGGACCCGGACGGATACGTGATAGTGCGCGGCACGCAGACCAGCGTGCCGGGGGTGTTTGCCGCCGGCGACGTGCACGACCGCAGGTACAGGCAGGCGGTCACGGCGGCCGGGTTCGGCTGCCAGGCGGCCATCGACGCGGACAGGTACCTCTCCGAAGGCGGCCCCGAAGCCTGAGACACTACGTGGCGCCGGCGCACATGCCGGTATGTGTGCCTTGCACGCATAGACGGCCGTCTACACCGCACCAGGGGAGTATCCTAGTATTCCAGCCTGGAGAGGTGGGCGGCGCCCCGCACCGCCTCGGCAAACTCCATGTCGCCGAATATGCCCCGCTCCCGGTATACGCTTCCGAACTTGCGGCCATCATCGGCGAAGATTCCCACCACATACCCCAACGGTATGTGGAGCTTCTTCATGCACGCGTAGACGGCCGCCGCCGAGGGGCTGATCAGCAGCGAGTCGCGCTCCAGCACCTCTCGGACCACCCCGAAGGCCTCCTCGTTGGTCACATCCACCCACTCGTCCACTACGTGTTCGCGCCGCAGAAAGAGGTCCGGCTTGGCCGACTCTTCAAAGTTGCGCCAGCCCTGGATCATGTGGTCCCTCTGGGGCTGGCAGCCTATGATTTGTATGTCCGGATTCCGCTCCTTCAGGTACGCGCCTATACCGGTTATGGTGCCCCCGGTGCCCACGCCCGTGAAGAAGTGGGTGATGCGGCCGCCGGTCTGCTCCCATATCTCAGGACCGGTGGTGATGTAGTGGCCCCGGAAGTTGGCATCATTCCCGTACTGGTTGGGGGAGTAGTACGTGTCCGGCCGCGAGGACGCAATGGAGGTGGCCAGCGCAATGCTCTGCTCGGTGCCCGCCCCAACCTTGGGGCAGAGGTCGTCGGATGTCTCGTACATCTTGGCGCCCATCCTGTCCAGTATGTCCTTGGTCTCCTGGCTGGCCTTGTCCGGTATGACTATCTCCACCTTGTATCCCAGCAATCTGGCGATCCCCACCAAGGCTATGCCCGTGTTCCCGGAGGTGGGCTCTATTATGACGCTCTTGCCCTTCTTGAGGATGCCCTTCTCCTCGGCGTCGCGGATCATCCAGTATGCGGCCCGGTCCTTTACGGAGCCAAACGGGTTGTACCCCTCCATCTTGGCCCAGTAGGATGTAGCTCCGCCCGACAGCGAGTCCAGCCGCACCACGGGCGTGTTGCCTATGCGGGAGATCACATCGGCGTGGGTCGTCGTGGCCAAGTCACTTTACCTTCCTTATGAGAAAGGTCAGGGTGTCGCCGTCTTTGGTCTTTTCGAGCATCTGGTGGCCGCTGCGGTTGACCCAGCGGGATATGTCGTCGTCGGCGGCCGGGTCGTCCGCCGACACCTGGATGGTCTGGCCCGCCTGCATCCTCTCCACGGCTATCTTGACGCGGAAGACCGGCTCGGGGCAGAATAGCCCCACCGCATCCAGAGTCACGTCGGCCATGTGGGAGTGGTGCCGGCCGATTCTATTAAAATCTACTCCGGGGCTGACTAGGAATCGTCAGCACGCCAAACACTCAGCCGGGGGGCGCCGACCAAGAGCGGCCCTCCGGAGACTACAGGGCCATCCGGAGCATCGTGGCCAGGTTGCGGTCCCTCATGAAGTCGGGATCCACCCCATGTTCGTTCACCTTGGAGGATATGCGCCCCATCAGGTAGACGCCGAGCCTGTAGAATATGGCCCACAGCGCGCTGTCGGGCCGGGCGCTGTAGACGCGCAGCAGCAGGTTCAGCAGCCAGGCCGCGTTGGGATAGTGCTCGGCGATATAACCCTCCAGGTATCGGCGGGAGTTCCGTATCTTGTATTGCAGATGCTCCAGAGTCTCGGCCCCCAGCGCGTACCCGGACCGCTCTATATCGACGCGGCCGTGCCGGATGGCGGGCAGCATATTATCCAGCGTGTTCTGGGAGTGCACGGCATTGACGCAGCGGCCCATGGTGGAGAGTATGTGCGAATCACTGCCAGCCACCGCCGTCATGGAGTGGGATGCGGCGAATTCGGCGGCGCGGGCGTTGGATATCGCATCCACGTTGTTGCTGTTGAAGACCTCTATGATGTCGCAGTGCGCGGCATCCCCGCGGAGGGCATCCAGCAGGCTGAAGGGATGGGGGGCCGAGGACACCCCGTCCTGCCGCCTTATCTCGTCCAGCACCTCTGGCAGAGGCAG
>JAGWAW010000073.1:7183-8757 GCA_021296165.1 Nitrosopumilaceae archaeon
GGTGGCTCGTCCTCCCCCACGTGAAAGTTGGAGTACTGGTTGTGGCAGTGAAGCTCGGCGCGTACGATCAACGGACGGTTGTGGTGGGGCGGAATTATAACCGTATGGCGCCGGCGGCCCGCCCATTATCCCACCATATGGTCTTGGGGCGGCGCTCGGCGCGGATACCGCCCGTACGCGCCAGGGAGCGTTCACCGGGGCGGAGAGTGGAGTCCTGCCGCACCTCAGACTGTGACTCTCATACCACTCTGCGGGGCGCAGCGGGGCATCATGCCGCCGCAGGTTCGTGGCGTTCCGGCCCCGTAAAGGAGGACCGGACTCGGCCATGCGGGAATTGACGTGGCTGACACATTTCTTGCCTGTAGTCGGCACGGGCTCGTGCATCTGCATAATGCATTTGTATGCCCGACAGGGAAAATGTGCATGGTGATCATATACGGTTCCTCGGACAGCGAACGCAGACTTCTTGACAAGATGCCCAAGAAGGTCTCTGGCATGGAGGATATGCTCCGGATCAGGGCCGATTTTGCAGACAGGCACAGGAAAGCGTCCGGATGGTTTGCAGGCCTGAAGCGCTGGAACTACCGGAGACAGATGGGGAAGATAGACAGGGGAATGAGGGATCCTCTGCGAAGGGCGTGTTGGACAGGCTCTCGGCGCTGGACGACACATACCATGTCTTCTGCGACCTGCGCATCAGGCTCCCCTATGTGGTCCGGTATAACGGACAAAAAAATCTCAGGTCGGCGCAGATGGATCTGGTGGTCGTATGCCCCAAGGGCGTATTCCTCATTGAAGTAAAGAATTGGAGCGACAGGTACGCTGCAAATCCCGGATGGAGTCCCCATGAGCAGACGGAGAGGGCAGGCAGGGTCCTGTGGATTACACTACAGAATTTCATCAGGGGCGTGCGTGTGACCAACGTTTTGTTGTCCATGAGGAACAACATACGACATGATTCCAACTACCGCTCAGTTTGGGTGTCTGATCCCGACAATATAGTGGATTTTCTGAAAAACAGGCCTGATATGCTGCCTGAAGTTGATCTGGAGATCATAGTAAAGGCGCTAAAGCGTCTATGATACCATGGCAGGGACTGCGTTGGTGTGTGGTGAAGATGTTACAGCCCTCTGCGCAGGTCACGCGCCGCCACGTGCCGCATAGTGGCGGGACGACCTACAAACGCGATCAAGGCCGCCGGGTCTCTTGCGGGGCGAATGGCGCGCATAGTAAGGGATGGTGGCGCATGTGAGCCCGGCAATATGCGGTTTGGACACCTCACACGAAGAGCTCCCGGCCGGCGCGGATCAGTTCCAGCCCCGAACCGCGCCCGACGGCCGCGCCGGTCCCCCGGAGAACGGCGGCAGGGTTGCCCGCCGTCTTTCCCATCGCCAGCTCGGCGGCCCCCGCCAGCTGGTCGGCCACAGCCGTTACGCTCACCCGCATGACGCGGCCGTGCGTGTCGGCATCTCCGGTATGGTTCAGCAGTGGGGACACCCCTGCGCATCCCAGAGCTATGTCGGTCTGTCCGTTGCGGAATGGTCTGCCCACCGTATCAGATACGATTACCCCCA
>JAGWAW010000074.1 GCA_021296165.1 Nitrosopumilaceae archaeon
TGCATATATGGAACCCCGCCGCCGCAGAACCGTCCCGGAGTGATGATTGGGTGGACTGATGATGATGAGAAAAGCCCTGGGGTATCTGACCGGGCAGAACATGGGTACGGATCTCCTCCCTTATACCGTATTATACAATCATATACTTTATAAACCCCACACCATAACCACAACCATGGTAAAATGTTCGTACTGTAACCGCTGGTTTGCGGCAAACTCCGACGGCCGCCTGGCGATGACGTTCCACCACATATGGCACATCGCCGAGGCTGGCCAGTAGCCTTTATTCCGCAACGGGCCACATCATGCGCGCCGCCCACCCCATTCCACACCATAATTATATGAAAGGCGGCCAACAGCCCTCCATGAGGAGGGGGTTCGCAAAGCGGCTGCTGGCCGGCAGGCGCAACCACAAGAGCGCCGGAACAGAGACGCACATACAGACCATACAGGGCGACGGGTTCCGGTGGATAGACGTCCGGAGCCCCCAGCGGGGGGACGTGGAGAAGCTGGCCGCCGAGTTTGGGTTTCACAGCCTCAACGTGGAGGACTGCATGGCAAAGTTCGAGCTTCCCAAGCTGGACAGCTATACCAACCACTTCTTCGTCATCCTAAGCTTCCCCCCGCTGGCCGAGAAGGGCTACCTGGGATACAGCCAGCTGTCCATGTTCGTGGGGCGCGACTACCTGGTGACCATCCACCAGGGGGACCTGCAGCCGCTCAACGAGCTGGTCGCCGCCTGCCAGGGGGAGAAGGGCAGGCACCTGGTGAAATCGCCCGGATTCCTGGTCCACGAGATAGTGGACGTGCTGGTGGACGACCTGATGCACATGTCAAGGAAGATAATCGCCAACCTCGAGGACCTGGAGGACCAGGTATTCGACGACACAAAGTCGGTGGCCCGGGACATATCCCTGCTGCGCCGCGACATCAACAAGCTCCGGCGGATGGTGAGCCCGCTCCAAAAGTTCATCAACGGCATAGCCAACGACATCAAGCGGTTCGAGCCAGAAACCACGCTGGAGCTGTACTTTGACGACGTCCTGGACCACATAAACAAGGTGCTGGAGACCCTCGAGGAGTCCCGGGAGACGATGGAGATCTACAAGGACACCGACTTTATGCTCAGCACCGAAAAGACCAACAAGGTGCTGGCCGTGCTCACCATAATATTCACGCTGGCCATACCGGCCACCGTCATAGGGACGTTCTACGGCATGAACGTGTCCCTGCCGGGGGCCGGCGCCGACGGCTACACCACATTCGCCGGGATACTGCTGGCCTCGGCGGTCCCCGCCGGGGTGATGGCCGCCTACTTTAGGCGCCTGGGCTGGATGTGACCTGTCGTATATTCACCGACACCTTGGTGAGGCTCTGGTCCAGTATGTCCGGGAGTATGATGAGCAGGCCCGAGTCCGGCCCCACACCATCGCACAGCCCCGTGTAGCTCAGGCGGTTGGCCGCCCCGCAGGAACCAGACGCATACCGGGGGAACTCGCCGCCCCGCAAATAGTCGTCCAGCGCCCTACCCGACGGCACAAAGTGCACGTCAAAGGCCGCGTCGGGGTCGTTCACCGACACCGCGTACTGGAATGATGCCGTATCGCCGCCGCCGCACACCGGAACGAACTGGACGTAGCCGTCCCGTACCAGCGAGGCCTGCACATCGTCGGGGTATGACACATTGGGAACGTCCGGCAGGACGGGCGCGTACGGGTCCACATTCATCTGCAGGCCCTGGGCGTGGCTGATGTAGCTGCGCAGCACGTCTGCCCCATACCGGTACAGAGGGGGGCTCCAGCCCCGGCTGCAGTCCGAGAACCCGTGCTGGAGCACCACCGCCTCCCGTCCCCGCTGGGCCAGTATATGGTTGGAGTTGTACGACTCCCCCTCCATGGGGGACCCATTCCAGGATATGGTGACATCATACAGTATGTTGGCCGGGGCGCTGTCCCACCCCGGCTGCAGGTGGACATACACCGAATACTTGGTGAGGGCCTGGCCGTACGGGGAGCCGTACACGTGGTGCCCATACAGCGCGTTGAGCAGTATCAAACAGAACGCGGCGGCGACCAGAACCGCCCATACCCTGGCGTTCACAGGTACCATTCCTCCACATCCGTTAATATTCCGAATGGTACACCGATATACCCCGGGGCCAGCCCGAACCATCACACCCCGGGGGTTGCACATGGGCCCCGCATGTACCCAACCGGCTTACCCTTAAATTGGCTGAGCAAGGCAGCAGGGGCATCATGATGTCATCCCGCGGCTACGACATGACCCCCACCATGTACTCCCCGGATGGCCGCATCTACCAAGTGGAGTATGCCATGGAGACTGTAAAGAAGGGCACGCTGGCCATAGGGGTGGTGGGCGCCGAGGGCGTCATAATGGCCGTGGAGGAGAAGGCCCGCGCCCTGCAGACCGCCGGCAAGACGCACAAGATATTCCAGGTGGACACGCACATAGGGGTGGCGGCGGCCGGCTACATACCCGACGCCCGCATCATGGTGGACAACGCCCGCCTCTTTGCCCAGAACAACCGCATATCGTACGACGACACGGCCGGGGTGGGCATGGTGGCAAAGTACCTGGCCGACAACTCGCACCAGTTCACCCAGTACGGCGGGGTGAGGCCCAACGGCGTGGCCCTCATAATAGGCGGCGTGGACCAGGCATCCTCACTGTATGTAACCGACCCCAGCGGGGCATTCGGAGCGTACTCGGCCATGGCCATAGGGGCCGGATCCGACGAGGTCAACCTGTTTCTGGAGCAGAACTACTCGCCCGAGTGCAGCCTCGATGATGCTGCCGCGCTCACCATACGCGCCATAAACAAAAAGGCCGAGAGGTCCGAGGACGTCACCAACATCAAGATGGCCAAGATAACCACAAAGACCAAGACGTTTGAGAGGATAAGCGACGAGGATCTGGCGACGTACGCCCAGCAGTCCGGATCCTGAGGAGCCTTGGGCCTCGAAGAAGGATGGGGCCGGGTTATCGACGTACTGCGGGACATAATACCCGTGTACGACAGGGTGAACTCGTACATATCGCTGGGCAAGGACACAGAGTACCGCAGAAGGGGCATATCGAGCGGCGTCCGCCCCGGCGACAGGGTGCTGGACGCCGGCTCCGGGTTCGGAAACATGTCGATCACCGCCACCAGTACATACGGGGACATATCCATAGTGCTGTATGATCCGCTGCTGCCCATGCTGCGCAACACGGCCGGAAGGTTCGACACAGTACCGTCGATGGCCAGCGGCGTATTCGAGCACATGCCGTTCCCCGACGGGACGTTTGACGCGGTGATGTGCGGATACTCGCTCCGCGACGCCATAAACCTCAGGGTGGCCGTCGCCGAGATGCACCGCGTGACCAAGAAGGGTGGCAGGCTGGTCGTGGTGGACCTGGGAAAGCCCGACAACGCGGCCGTCCGGGCCGGCGTCTCGCTCTACCTCAGGGCGATACTGCCGGTACTGGCCCTGGCCGCCGGGGGGAGGCTGGGCCTCAAGTTTGCCACACTATACGACACGTACAGGAGGTGGCCGGCCAACGGCAAACTGGAGGGACTACTGCTGGAAAAGTACGACCGGGTGGAGTTCCAAAAGGGCATGATGGGCGGGGCCATCATAGTCGCCGCCTACAAGTAGGCCGGCCCATCCAGACCACAGAACACACTACAAAAATTTAATTCTCTTCTGTCCGGGGATCTACCCGTTGGAGTGGCTGTCCCTGAACATAATGGGCACCGAATGGATAATCGTGGTGTTCGTGGCCCTGGTGCTCATACTGGGAACCGGCAAGCTCCCCGCCGCCGCCAGAAAGATGGGGAAGGCCGCCGCCGAGTTCGAGAAGGCCAAAAACGACATCCGCCGTCAGATGTCCCCGGAGCACACAATACGCGTGAGCGGCCCGGTCCAGAGCGAGCGCCAGAAGCTAGAGGCCATGGCCAAGTCAGTCGGGATAGAGCCCGCCGGCATGGACACCGACGAGCTGCGCCGCGCCATACAGGACAAGATCGGCGGACCCGTATAGCACGCCACGTAAATAAGGCAGCGGCCCACCGCCCCCGTGCCCAGATACAGGTGCCCCGAATGCGGCGGCTCCATGTCGGTGGGGCGCATAGGCGGGAGTGTACGCATAGCCTGCCGGTGCGGACTGGGGAGCGAGATGGAATGGAATGGCGAGATCAACTCTGCGTTCCTGAGGTTCCTGCACGGGTACGACCAGGGGGAGCGCCCCCGCATGGAGGAGAAGATAATCAGGAGCGAGGCGGACATATCGGAGATGATCGGCGGGGCGGACCCGGACGACACCATGCTGGACATCCTGCACACCAAGCATGACTATGTCTGCTGGTACCGGGCCTCCGACTCCCCGGGCCCGCCGCCGGGGGACGCCGTGCGCGACGCGGGCCTGGACGCGAGGCTGGCCAAATATTTGGAGGGGTCGGGCATCCAGAAGATGTACAGGTTCCAGCAGGAGGCCCTTGATACTATAGTGCGCGGGGAGGACACCGTAATAGTGGCGCCCACCGCCTCGGGAAAGACCGAGGCCTTCCTCATTCCTATAATGCAGATGCTCGCCGAGGGCCGGCGGGCCGTCTTTGCCATCATAGCATACCCCACAAAGGCCCTGGCCCGGGACCAGCACTCCAAGATAGAGGGGATGGCCGCCAGCGTCGGCGCCAGCTCCGCAGTCTTTGACGGCGACACGCCGCCGGGACGCCGGCAACACATACTCGACTCCCCGCCCCACATCTTGGTCACCAACTTTGACGTGATAAACTACCACCTCCCCCGCCGCACGGCGTTCGCGGCGCTCCTGCGCACCGCCCGCATACTGGTGATCGACGAGGTGCACACCTACTCGGGCATATTCGGGAGCAACGTGCACCACATACTGCGCAGGCTGGGCAGGGTGTGCGGCCGGCTGCAGATGGTCGCCGCCTCGGCCACCATAAGCGAGCCGGCACGGTTCTGCTCCCACCTGCTGGACAGGGACACCAGAATAGTGCAGACCGGCGGGAGGCGGGGCCGCATAGATATGGTGATGCTGTTCCCCGCCACGCGCCCGCAGCGCCAGATGATGCTGGACATGACCCGCCGGCTGACCAAACAAAACCACAAGACGCTGGTCTTTAGCAACTCGCACCGCGGCGCCGAGCTCTTCGCCATGGATGCCAAGAGGAGCGGAATGGATGTCAGGGTGCACCGCGCCGGCCTCCCGGCCCGGCACCGCCGGCAGACCGAGAGCATGTTCAGGGGCGGCGGCCTGATGGCCATATCCTGCACGCCCACGCTGGAGCTGGGCATCGACATAGGGGCGGTGGACGGGGTGGTGTCTGCGGTGGTGCCCGTCAACCGGCTGCTCCAGAGGGTGGGCAGGGCGGCCCGGAAGGGCCAGAGGGGATACGCCCTGCTGGCCCTGGGGGACGACCCCATATCCCAGTATTACAGGAGCAGGCCCGGCGACTACTTTGAGGATGTGGAGGTGCCGTACATAGACCCCGGCAACCCCATAGTGCGGAGGTACCATCTGGCGGCCATGTCGTGCGACGCGCCCCTCCGGGCCGGGGACATTCCGGCGCGGCACCAGGATGCCATGCAGGAGTGTATAGACGCGGGCCTGGTGGACAACCACGGCGGCGTCCTGGCGCCCAACATGGAGAAGATGGCCAAGCTGCTGCGCGAGTACAGCATCCGGGGCATGGGGAGGGCCGTGGACATAGTGCTGGAGAGGAGGAGCGTCGGGGAGCGCTCCCTGCCCATGGCCCTGGGCGAGCTGCACCCGGGGGCCACATACTATATGGCCGGCTCGGCGTACCGCGTCGAGTCGCTGGACGTGCCGGGCCTGCGCCGGGCCGTGCTGAAGCCCATATACGGGGACCACCCCCGCACCCGGCCCCTGATTGCAGACCAGCCCACCATCCGCTCCACCATAGACACCAAGACTGTGTGGGGCATGCAGGTGGCCCACTGCAACCTTACGATACGCAAGACCGTCACCGGGTATGTGGAGGAGTTCGGAGACTATGCAGGCAGGACCATACACCTGGACACCCCCGCGTCGTTCGACTTTGAGACGAAGGGGGTGGTGTTCTGCGCCCCGTACCCGGAGGATGCCGCCGACTCGGCCGATGCGGCGGCCGGGGCATACCACGCCGCCGAGCACACCATAATAGAGGGGAGCAACATGATAACTGGAGGGGCGGCCAAGGATTTGGGCGGCATATCGCTGGGGGAGACGGGAGCCATATTCGTGTACGACTCGGCCATAGGGGGGAACGGGGCCAGCCGGGCGCTCTACGACCGGATGGCAAAGGCCATAGACAGGAGCGCCCAGATACTCCGCCTGTGCCCCTGCAAGAGCGGCTCGGGGTGCCCCCGGTGCACGCACTCGTACAGGTGCGGCAACAACAACGAGTTCCTGAACAAGGCCGCCGCCCTGGAGGTGCTCACCAGGATAATGGACGGGCAGAGGTGCGAGCTGGACATACCCCAGGATACCCACAGAACCTTGGTGTAGCGGCGCTCTGGAATCCGGCGACCGGAATGATCCGGGCGCCCACTGCGGGCGGGCCCGGCCAGGTACCACGTTCTTGATTATACACGGTGGACTGTCAAATCTACGTGGCCTGACCGCGGCGCATGTGCGCGTGGCGCGGGTTGGTGTATACCGGAAGCGACAGGGCTTGTGCAGACACGGTGGCCACCAACGAGTGCACGGCGCCGCCGCGCCGGCCAACCACTCGGCCACATAGACTTGATAGTTTATTCCTGCACAAAGAATTAAGAACGGACTGTTTAGGCATGTACCGTGGGTGTTTCAAAAGCTTATCTTGACTCCTCCTATACCGGAATGAGTAAGTTCGTGATCAGGATCTGATCTAAACTAGCTATTAATGCTTCAAAACTACCGTACAGCCAT